>NZ_JAQHXR010000003.1 GCF_027859255.1 Helicobacter ibis | reverse complement strand
ACAAGATATTACTAATAATGTAAATAGAATTGCAGATGATATTATTAGTGATGTAAATAAGAAAAGATTCTAGGAGTAGAATCTTTTCTTGAGAGATGTTGCCTAGAATCACTTTGATATTCTTTCTTTAATTCACCTAATATAATATATTTAAATACATTTATGATATACAATGATTTCTTATAGCAATACATAATAATAAAGCATCTGCAAAGAGTTAGTATAAAAATATAGTTAAATATATTGTATACCAATATATTTAACTATCTAATTCATAGTCTATTAAGCATTTCTTGTATGATGTGGAAGTTTTGAAATAAAGCAATCTATATTATTCCAAAAACTCTTTGTAATACTTCCAACCATCATATATGTGTGGTGCACATGATCTAAAAATTGTTGTTTCATGTGTCAATAACTCTTTAACCTCTGAATAAAATTCACTTTCTTTTAAATATTGCAATACTTGATTTTCTATTAGTCTTTTATTATCTTCATCTTGAATCTTTATATGCAATCTATAACAAAAATTACTAATATCATACTTAAAGCTATCACATTTAAGAAGTTCCAAATCATTGCAGTAAATTTTCAAATAACTCATATTTTGGCTATCTTTAGAATCCAAAATATCATCACTAATATCAACATAACCTTTTTTATTGTCACCTAAAATAGTGGTTATAATACCCCCCCCCCGCTCTATACATACCACAATCAATATTAATACTACCAAAAAAATTTACAAGTTTTTTTGTATAAACATTACTTCTAAATTCTATGTCAAACAATTCTGATATAAATCTCAAAGTGTCCGTTATTTTATCATGTGCCAAGTCTTTCATATCTATAATAGATATATTTTTATCTTTAAATAGATTCAATAATGTATTTTCAAAATACTGGAATCTTTGTGGTCTTTCAAAAATATTTCTTATATCATTATTTTTATAATTTATCTCCGATTTAACAAATAATAAAACGGCATCTAATGTGGGATGATAATTAGCAATATATTCATTTCTGGCTATAGAATAACCATGATAAACAAACAAATTATCAAAAAAAGATTCTCTAAATCATCTCCAAGTCTAAAGCTGTCCTTATGCAAGAATTTTACATTACAATTTGTTACTAGATTGCTTATAGGATCTCTTGTTAGCATTAACATACTTGGTTTTTTACCACTTATTAGATCTATATATTTTGAAAAATTATCATAAAAACAATTTAGATATACAATTTTAGTATCTTTGTTATACATCTTACTTATAGCTTTATAATATCTATCTTTACCGTCTCCTGTGTAGTCAGCAAGAATTAGAGCATTACTATTTTTCAAAAAATAACTAATAGCATTATTTCCACTGCCATGAGATGCAATTATAAACTTATCATAGCAACCAAGTTTTATACCAAGATTCCAGAAAATACATTTTACAAACTTAGGCAATCTCTTTGTTACTAAATAAGCAATAGAGTATAAAAGTCCATATTCTTTGAAATAAGATAGACTTTTACTTTTTTGCATTACTCTATCTTTTCCCTTAAAAAGCTAAAGGCAGGTAAAGTAATTGGCAATACTATTTTATTTTCATTTCCACTATGAATCGATTCTAACTCCTTGCCATTTTCTAGTAGAATCTTATAAAACTTCATATATTTTTTGCCATTCTCACTATATATCTCGCCAAGCTCACTCTTGCCAACTGATACCTCATCGATATTAGGACTTACTATTTCTTTGCTTTCTCCAAGTCTAATTGTATGCCTACATAAAGCAAACTTACCATCTTCACTCACTTCAGCATTTACTTGATAGCTACCCTCGCTAATGGCTGTTTTATGGTTTTGTGTATTTAGCTTTTCAAATGGTCTATGTATCAAATATCCATCGCTAAAACCACGATTTTTAAGAGTCAATAATTCATTTTCATATCTATCCAAAACAAAATTAGAATCCCTATAATCATCAAGTGCTGCCCTATAAGCTAAAGCAGTGATTCCAGCATAATAGCTAGACTTTGTTCTTCCTTCAATTTTTAGCGAATCAATAACATCACTTTCTAGTATAGCAGGTATATGTTCTACTAATTTTAAATCTTTAGCGTTAAAAATATGTGTGCCAACTCCCTCTTCTTCTACAAGTCTCATCATAACGCCATTATCAGGATTTTTGACATAATATTCATAATCGAATCTGCAATCATTAGCACAGCTTCCACGATTTGGGACTCTACCATTTTGCAACGCAGAAATAAGACATCTACCAGAAAATGCAAAACACATACTTCCATGCACAAAAATTTCTAGCTCCAAGTTAGGCAGTGCCTTTTTAATCTCTATTGCATCTTTTAAGCTAAGCTCTCTTGCAGCTACAATTCTTTTAACTCCCATTTCATAGAAGACTTCTGCATCAAGTACATTTAGGACATTTGCTTGTGTTGATAGATGGATTGGGATATGTGGTGCTATTTTTTTAGATAACTTTACCACCCCGGGTGTAGCCATGATAAAAGCATCTGGGTTTAAAGATGCCATTTTTTCAATATGAGATTCTAGAAGCTTTAGTTGCGAGTTAAACGGAAAACCATTTATTGTTACATATATTTTTTTACCCAAAGAATGAGTATATCTAACGCCCTCACCAAAACTATCAAAGTCAAATTCTTTACTAGCCCTATTTCTTAAAGAAAAATGACTAACTCCACCATATACAGCATCAGCACCATAACTTAAAGCTATTTTTAGTTTTTTTAGATTCCCAGCAGGGGAGAGTAACTCGGGGATTTTTTTTGTATTACTCAAGGTTTTAGTCTTATTTGGAAAAGTTAGCAATTAATGCTTCAATATCATCGTCATTGACTACATTTTCGGTTTTATCACCTTGTATATGAACTGCAGAACTAACCCTCTTAGAATCATCAATTCTACCTTCAAATAAAGAACTCATATACCTAGATAACGCTCTCATTACATTTATAACTCTCTCTATCTTTTGCCTATGAATATCTTGATATTGCATTATATCCATAGCCTCTAATGATGAGTTGCTTATAATATCAGAAGAATCCATTATCGTATCTAACGCACTTTGTGCCTTTTTTAGCTCTTCTAATTTATCTCCAAATGTATGAAAGTCAGGGAATTGAGCATGTAGTTTTTCCAATAATTCTTTTTGTGATTTAAAAAATCCACTAATAACTTTGACAGAATCTTCAATGTCCATTCCTGCATTATTTATAGCTTCTAGCTTATCAAAAGTCTCTGTAGCCTTCACTTCAGAATCTCTTGTAACATCATCTAACTGATGCACAACTTTATGCTCATTAGTAGGTGGTGGTGGTGGCCAATTTACTTCTTGGTCTATTCTAAAGTCGCTACTTAGCTCTTCTTTTGCTTCCTCTTTTTCCTCTTGTAATTCCTCTTCGTCTGGCAATTCAGAAACATCACTATTTAATAGGGCATTTAGCTCTTCTTGTGTCATATAAAAACCTTAAAACTTAAATTTTGTAATTGTATTCAAAATTTTTTGTAAAAAAAATTAAATATTTATCATTTCAGCTCATTATATAATGAAAGTGCATATCTATCGCTCATAGAAGCTATAAAATCTGCACAGATTCTATGTAGTTTGCCTCCATTTTGCACCCTTAGTTTTAAATCTTTTGGCAACAAATTTACATCACTGCTTAAACATTCATATAGAGTTTTTATACATTTCTTTCCTACAAACATTTTTGTCTGTATTTCCTTATGCTTATATAGCTCACTAAATAAAATCTTTTTTATCTTTTTAATTTCGCTTTGTATATCTTTTGAGTGGGATATAAGTAAGGATTCTGTGCTTTTAAAACAACTGCATTGCGGTTGTTGCTGCATTATTTTTTGTGAATTTTCTAGCACATCATAGACTAACACAGAAATAAGCCTAGAAGTAAATCTATGCCTAAAAATTTTATCCTTCCTACATACCCCCTCATTAGATTCTACATATCTCATACAGTCTTTTATTAGCTCATTTTCTTGTATTGTATCAAAGCTAATAAGCCCATATTTTATACCATCATCAATATCATGGCTAACATATGCTATCTCATCTGAAATATCTACCACCACTGCTTCTAAAGATGGGTGAAATCCTGTTTTAAAAATACTCTTTAATTCATCACTCAAAAATGGTTTATCATAGGGATAGGAATGTTTTAGTATTCCTTCTAAAGTTGCAAATGTCAAATTTAGCCCATCAAAGTCCTTATATCTCTTCTCTAGCTTACTTACAACCCTAAATGACTGAAAGTTATGGTCAAATCCATTTTTATAGTCATTTTCTTTTAATACTTCATCTAGCATATCACCACCTGCATGACCAAAAGGAGTATGACCTAGATCATGTGCTAGTGCTATTGCCTCACTTAGAGATGAATCTAATCCTAGATTCTTAGAAATCGCCCTTGCTATTTGACTTACTTCCAAAGAATGTGTAAGACGCGTCCTAAAATAATCTCCACTAGAGTTTAAAAAAACTTGAGTTTTATACTCCAATCTCCTAAATGATGAACTATGTATAATTCTATCCCTATCTCTCTCAAATGAACTTCTAAAATCTTCATTTGATGGATAAAATCTAGTATGTGGCAATAAATTTTCCATTTAGATTCCTAAAGCTTTTTTGTTATTTTATCGCCTTTGTGATAAGATTGCCACAAATTAGGCTAAGGAACAATATGAAATTTGATTTTGAGAATTTTTATATCTTAAGAGAACCTTTTGGCGAATATCAAACCAACTGCTACATACTATGCTCAAATAATAGCTCTATAATAATAGACCCCGGAATCAATGCTACTTCATGGGTGCTAGAAAATGCAAAAAGTCCATTAGCCATACTAAATACTCATGGGCATTTTGACCATATTTGGAGCAATTATGAATTACAAACAAAGCTAAACATACCGCTAATATGCCCAAAAGAAGATTCATTTATGCTTCTTAGCGATTGCTTTAGCACAGGACTTACTCCATCAAAACCAGATGTCTTAATAGATGATACTAATAGTGGCCAAACTTTTGCAGACTTTGAAATATCATTCTTACACTTCCCCGGACACACACCTGGTTGTAGCGTGATAGTAGCAAACCATAAACAAAACAAAGAAGAAAAGGTAATGTTTAGCGGTGATTTTATATTTTATCGTTCCATAGGCAGAAGTGATTTTCCATACTCAAACACACAAGATATGATTGATAGCTTAAAAAGATTCTTAGATATAAAAGAAGACATGCCAATCTTCCCCGGACACGGAGAAGAAACAA
This sequence comes from Helicobacter ibis, assembly GCF_027859255.1. Lineage (NCBI taxonomy): Bacteria > Pseudomonadati > Campylobacterota > Epsilonproteobacteria > Campylobacterales > Helicobacteraceae > Helicobacter > Helicobacter ibis. The sequence continues at coordinate 169,224 of NZ_JAQHXR010000003.1, read as the reverse complement.
GCATTAAAAAAGAACAGATAAATATTCCCTATTGGCTAACAAGGCTTACATAGGGATTAAATCTGTAAATACAAACGCCAACAAATAAGTAAAGATTCCTATACCTATTACAAGCAATATAGAATACTTAACTGTGTATCTAAATAGCTCTGATTCTTTACCAACCAAGCCAACTGCCGCACAAGCAATGGCGATACTTTGAGGACTTATCATTTTACCAACGACACCACCAACAGAATTAGCCGCTAAGAATAACACTTCAGGCACTCCAAGCTGTCTTGCAGTTAGTTGTTGTAATGTCCCAAAGAGTAGATTCGAACTTGTATCACTACCGGTTAAAAACACTCCAATCCAACCAACTATAGGAGAGAAGAAAGCAAAGGCGTCACCAGTTTGAGCTAAAGCAAGTGCTAAGGTTGCAGATAATCCACTATAATTTGAAACATAGGCAAAGCCAACAACAAGCCCTATTGTAAGAAGTGCAAATTTCATCTCATTTAATGTCTCTCCAAAAGTCTGAACTGCAGTTTGGATATTTATTCTTAAGACAACCATAGTAATTAATGCAGTAAAGAATATAGAAGTTCCAACTGCTAGTATTAAAGGAATCTCAAAGACTGATTTTACTGCTTTATCACTGCTTACTGCAGGTGCTGTTTGTATTATATTTGATAACGATTCAAAATTAAATTTCAGACTAGTAAATGCCAAGATTCCATCTTGTGCAAATAACGCTTTAAACCAGCCTTGCGTCCAAATAATAATCATAAACACCAAAATAACAAATGGAATCCAAGCAAGTATTATTTGCTTTGGGGTATAAGACTTAACCGAAAGCGTCTGCTCTCCACCAATATCACTATCAAACTTAAATGTATTTTTTGGTTGCCAAAATTTCAAAAATATAGTAGTAGCCGCTATTGATACAATTGCAGAGGCAATATCTGGTAATTCCGGTCCGAGTTTAGTTGCAGTGTAAAACTGCACAATAGCAAAACTTCCACCTGCTACCAAAGCAACTGGATAAGTCTCTTTTATCCCTCTAAATCCGTCCATGAGAAAAATTAAGAAAAATGGCACAAACAATGATAAAGGTGGCAACATATGCCCTGCTACTGATGATATTTCTAATGCAGGAACATTTACAACTCCTGCCATGGCAATAATAGGAATCCCAACAGCACCAAAAGCAACAGGAGCAGTATTTGCTATCAAACAAAGTCCTGCTGCATAAAGCGGTCTTAGCCCCAATCCAACAAGCAATGCAGCAGTAATAGCTACAGGTCCTCCAAAGCCAATAGCACCCTCCAAGAATGCACCAAAACAAAATCCAATTAAAATTACTTGGATCCTCTGATCTGGGGTAATAGCAATTATCGATTCTCGCAAAATATCAAAATATCCCGATTTTAGCGTTAGCTTATAGAGAAAAATTGCAGCAATGATAATCCAAGCAATAGGCCACAATCCATACAAAAACCCATAAACAAAACTATATATCACTTTATCAAGTGGCATTTTATATACAAATATAGCTATCAATATAGCAGATAGAACCGTAAGAAACCCAGCAACATGTCCCTTGAGCTTCAAAACAACTAAAGATATAAAAAACAATGCGATAGGAATAAATGCAACCAATGCACTAAGCCAAAGATTTCCTGTTGGATTATAAACTTGAAACCATTCCATATAACCTCCTAAAAATGTCTTTATTTCATTGTATATAAGGTTTCTAAAAAATACTGATTACAAGATATTAAATATGGAAAAATTAAACAATAATGTTACTTTTTGTATTCACAAAGCAAAGCCAAATAAAATGCTTAAATGTTTAAAAAACAAAAAACAAATTTTGTGCTAGATTGTTAAAAAAGTAGTAAGGATTCTTTATGCGTGTTTATTTTTTTGGAACCTGTATTGGCTCAATGGTCTTTAGCAATACTTGCGTCAATGCTATAAAATTGCTTCAAAGAGAAGGTGCAGAAGTTATCTTCAAAAAAGATCAAACCTGTTGCGGACAACCAAGTTATAACTCTGGATATTATGAAGAAAGCAAAAAAGTTGCACTTTATAATATGGAGCTTTTCAAAGGAAGTGAGCCAATTATTATACCTAGTGGATCTTGCACTGGCATGATGAAAGTTGATTATATAGAACTATTTGAAGGCACAGAACATGAAGAACAAGCAAGAAAATTTAGCAACAGAATCTATGAACTAAGTGAATTTTTAGACAAAGTGTTACAAGTAAAATATAATGATTTAGGCGAAAAAACAAAAGTAACATGGCATAGCAATTGTCATGCATTAAGGGTGGCTAAGTGTATAGATTCTGCAAAAAATCTTATACGATCGCTTAAAAATGTTGAACTTATTGAACTAGAAAGGGAAGAGGAGTGCTGTGGGTTTGGCGGGACATTTAGCATAAAAGAACCTGAAATATCAAACGCTATGGTAAGCCAAAAAATAAAAGACATACAATCACGCAATGTAGAATACATGCTAAGTGCTGATGCTGGTTGTTTGCTAAATATTAGCGGAGCAATGCAAAAACAAGGCGTCAATGTGCAGACCATGCACCTATATGATTTTATTGCACAAAGAATAGGTATAAGGGGCTAGCATGAGCGAAGCACTAAAACAAAAATATCACAATATAGTTTCTCAAAAATTAGAAGATAAACAATTAAGAAAAAACCTCCTTAGCGTTATGGACACGCTAAAAGGCAACAGAAAAAAACTCATAGCCTCAAGATTCTATGATTGGGAAGCTTTGAGAGAACAAGGCAAAACCCTAAAGCAAAAAAACCTAGCCAAGCTTGATACATTGCTTGAAAAATTTGAATCTAAAGCAAAAGAAAATGGCTTTATAGTGCATTGGGCAAAAAATAGTGATGAAGCAAATAATATCGTGCTAGACATAATGCGAAAAAATAATATAAATAAGATTCTAAAGGGTAAGTCTATGGCAAGTGAAGAAACGCATTTGAATGCGTTTTTAAAAGCTAGAGGCTTAAATCCTATTGAAACAGACTTGGGCGAGATTATTATCCAGCTTATAGATGAACCACCAGTGCATATAGTAGCTCCTGCAATCCATAAAAATCGCTACCAAATTGGTGAGATTTTTCGAGATAAACTTGGAGCACCATTAGAATCTGAACCAGAAAAGCTTAATGAAATTGCACGCACACATTTAAGAAAAGAGTTTAAAGATTTCAAGCTTGGTCTTAGTGGAGTGAATTTTGCTATTGCTAATGAAGGTGCTATTTGGCTATTAGAAAACGAAGGCAATGGCAGAATGAGCACGACTGCTTGTGATATTCATGTGGCATTTTGTGGGATTGAAAAAGTTATAGAAACTTTTGAAGAAGCCTCAATTTTAAACGCACTACTTATCCCCTCAGCAACCGGTGCTCCTGTAACTTGCTATAACAATATAATCACCTCTCCAAGAAAAGAAGGTGAGCTAGATGGTCCAAAAGAAGTGCATATTATAATACTGGATAACAATCGTTCAAATATGCTAAAAGATTCGCATTATTATCGTGCGTTAAGTTGTATTCGTTGCGGGACATGTCTAAACCACTGCCCAGTATATGATAAAATCGGCGGACATGCTTACCTTAGCACATATCCCGGACCTATTGGAGAGGTTATTTCACCTCAACTTTTTGGTTTAAATAAATTTAGCCCTATGCTTGATCTTTGCTCACTTTGTGGGCGATGCTCTGAAGTGTGTCCAGTAAAAATCCCCCTAGCAGAACTTATAAGAGATCTAAGGAGCGAGAGGGTTGGACAAGGTAGAAAGGGTGTAGTTGGAACAGATTCTAGCACACAAAATAAAGCTGAAATCAAAGCAATGCAAAGCTTTATGCAAATAGCAACAAATCCAAAAAAATGGAGACTACTATTAGCTATGGCAGACTTTTTATCACCACTTAGCAAAACTTTTGCGCCATTAATTCCGGGACTAAAAACTTGGACTAAATATAGAGAGCTACCAAAACTTAATGGGAATCTACATCAAAAAGTATCAAAAATGCAAGGAGTGATTTATGAGTAGAAATGAAATTTTAGAAAACATAAAACATGGAATCGCCACAAATAATAACATACCAAAAAATGATGTAAAGTATAAAAATCCCATGAATCACACAAGAGAAAGCTTGTTAGAAGAATACAAGCTAAACCAAAGCAATAACAAAGCAATAGTATTAGAATCTGATAATTTACCAAAGACAATAAATGAAATATTAACTGAAGTTAATGCAAGCAAGATTCTGCTAAACAATGACTTAGCAATAGACACAAAAGATATTAATAACAATTACCAAACAATCCCATATACAAAAAGTATCGATTTTGTGCGTGAAGAACTATTTAACATTGATACTTCAGTTGTAGAGGCAAGATGTGGTGTAGCAAATGTTGGGATTGTAGGCTTAAGCTCAAACTCTGCTTCTCCTAGACTTGCTTCATTAATTACAAATAATTGTATTTACTTACTTAAAAAAGAAAATATTGTAGAGAGTTTGCATGAAGGTATAAACTTTATAAAACAATACGAAAAAAAGCGTAGCAACACGGATATTCTGCCAAGCAATATAATCTTTGTAGCAGGTCCATCACGCACCGCAGATATTGAACTTCAGACAATTTTTGGTGTGCATGGACCAAGGGTTGTGTATGTTGTTTTATACTAATGTGCTTCATATAGCATATATTGGAATCTTGAGGCAATCATCTTTGCTCTTTGCAAGATTTCAGCACTAACTTCTTGTGAGAAAACTTGGGATAAACTCTCTTCAAACAAAGATAGCCACAAATCAAAAAACTCCCTAGGAAATGGTGGTAAATCCAAATGAGCTTTCATTGGTTGCCCACTATAATTTCCAACTCCAAGCAACATTCCTTGCCAAAAATTTGAGATTTTCTCTTTGTGCTTATCCCACTCTTCGTTGCTTGTACCAATTTTATTGTTAAATATATCGCCAAGCCCATTTTTATCAACGCGAATCTTGTTATAAAAAATGTCCATAAGCTTATTTATCTTTTCAATAGTTATTTCTTCCATAAAAACTCCTTAAAAATAAAATGCCATCTTAGCTAGTAAGACAATAAATAACCCAAGTATCAAAGCCAAAATATGGATAATCTTAGCTAGTGGATTTTTAAGCCCCAAATAATAGCAAGAAAGAGAGATAACAACAGCGACCAAAATCACAAATGCTAAAATCATTTTTATAAACAAAAATTGTTGCAGCGTTGTATCAAAAAACCCAACTTCGCTATTTATATATCTACTAATCATAACACCACCGCTTAATATTAACAAAGCAAGACATAATGGCATTATCTTTCTAGCTCTAGAACCTATTATAGAAAAAATCTTATCTGCAATCTCTTCGCCTAGCTTCTTCCTTATAAGACTAAGTAACACTACATCAGTAAAAATATATCCTAAAAATATAATTGCACACAAAATGTGTATTATCAAAAAATATGGGTATAAAGATTCCATGAATGTCCTTTTAAATTTTAGAGATATTATCAAAGTTGTATCATAAAAAAATTGACAAGAGTTAATTGTGTGATATACTTAGTAAAAGGAGCAACAATGCAAGACTACATAAAATTACTAAGAAACATAGGGCATAAAAGGTTCTACAACAAAAGTGAGATTCTATTTTTTGAAGGAGAGAAGCCAAAAATGGTGCTAATCTTGCTAAGTGGTAGCATACGACTTTATAAGACAAGCGATACGAACAAAGAAACAACAATACACAAAATAGAACACACAAGTTTCATTGCTGAAATGCCAAGCTTTCTAAACATGCCCTACCCAGCTAGTGCGGTATGTGAGAGAGATAGTGAAATTTTAGAAATAAACATAGAAACTCTAAAAAATCAGTGTATAAAAGATTCTGACTTTTGCTTCTCTCTAATAGCTTCCTTATGTCAAAAAATCAAAATTTTAGAAAACTTAATAAACAACAACCAAAAAACCCTAAAAGAAAAGATAATAGAATTCCTAGAAAACAACAAAGAAAACTTGCAAACTCTAACTCAAAGAGAAATAGCCAAAAGATTGAATATTAGCCCAGAATCTCTATCAAGAACGCTAAAACAACTTAAAGATTCAAATAAACTAAAAATCGCAAAGGGCAAAATCAGCCTTTAGAGATTTCTAAATCTTGCAATCTCATCTCTAAGCCTAGCAGCCTCTTCAAAATCTAGCCTTTTGGCTGCTTCGTGCATTTGCTTTGTTAGCTCTTTTACAAGTTTTGCTCTCTCTTCTTTTGGCATTTTTTCCTTTTTCTTTGCCCTTTCATATAGCATTCCTAAATCTTGGTTTTTTAGATTCTCATCTAATTTCCTTACAACCCCTTTAGGTGTTATATTGTTCTCTTTATTGAATCTTTCTTGTCTCTCTCGCCTATAATCTGTCACTTCCATTGCCCTCTTTAAAGATGGAGTAATTGTGTTTGCAAACAACAAAACATGCCCTCTTACATTTCTAGCAGCTCTTCCCATTGTCTGAATAAGGCTTGTCTCGCTTCTTAAAAATCCCTCTTTATCAGCATCTAATATTGCTACTAACGATACTTCAGGCAAATCAAGCCCTTCGCGCAACAAATTAATCCCAACTAGCATATTAAACTCACCTAACCTAAATTCTCTAATTATTTGATTTCTTTCTATTGCGTCTATTTCAGAATGCATATATCTAACCTTAAGCCCAAGCTCTAAATAATACTTAGTTAGTTCTTCTGCCATTTTTTTAGTCAAAGCAGTAACAAGCACTCTATCGCCATTTTTGATTACTCTTTTGGCTTCATCATATAGCCTTTCCACTTGATTATCTGTGCTACAAATCTCATAAGTTGGATCAAGTAAGCCCGTAGGTCTAATTAGTTGCTCTGCTATATGTTCTTTACTCAAATCTAGTTCTTTTTGTGCAGGAGTTGCTGAAACAAATAAAAAATGTGGTGCTTTTTGTATAAATTCTTCATATTGTAATGGTCTATTATCTAACGCACTAGGAAGCCTAAATCCATACTCTACTAACACTTCTTTTCTACTTCTATCACCTGCATACATTCCGCCAAATTGAGGCAAACTCACATGAGATTCATCTACAATTAGCAAATAAGGTTTTCTTTTTTGCTCAAAGTAATCAAGCAAAGAATATGGAGTTTCTCCCTCTTTTTTACCAGTCAAGTGTCGTGCATAATTTTCTATTCCTTTGCAAATTCCAGTACTACTTATCATTTCTAAATCAAATTCAACCCTACTTTTTAGCCTCTCATACTCTACCATTCTATTTTCTTTTTTATAAAGCTCAAGTCTTAAAGCTAATTCTTCTTCTATGCTTTTTATTGCAGATTTTAGCTTGTTTTCACCAACTATAAATGGATTTGCCGCATAAAGAACAAAAGTATCTTTTCTGTCAATATTTTTCTTATCTATAGAATCTAAAATAAAAATATTCTCCAATTCATCACCAAAAAACTCTAACCTAACCACCTCATCTTCATTATATGCAGGATATATATCTATAACTTCTCCATTAACTCTAAAATCACCTCTATCAAAAAAGGCATCATTTCTTTTATATCCCATATCCACCAGTCTTAAAAGGAGCGATTTTTGATTATAACTTTTACCCACCTCAAAGCTCTCAATCATCTCTAAATATTCACTAGGATTACCTAAACCATAGTTTGCAGAAACAGAAGCAACAACAATCGTATCATCAAAAGCCAACAAAGAAGTTGTAGCCGATAGACGCAATCTCTCTAGCTCATCATTAATCTTAGAATCTTTTTCTATAAACAAGTCTTGTCTTGGTATATATGCTTCAGGTTGATAGTAATCAAAGTGGGAGATAAAATATTCGACATGATTTTTAGGAAAGAATCCTTTAAACTCGCTAAATAGTTGTGCTGCTAAAGTCTTGTTATGCGTCATTATTAAGGTTGGCATTTGAAGCTTTTCTATTATATGTGCCATAGAAAATGTCTTTCCGCTACCAGTTACACCTATTAGGGTTTGATATTGACTACCTTGTTTTATAAACTCGCTTAACTTTTCTATTGCTTGAGGCTGATCGCCAGATGGATTATATTTAGATTCTAATATAAATTTTTGCATACACATGCCTATAAAATAAAATTGCAAAAAGCTATAATTATATCACAGCATTTTTACTAACCTTAGGAGAAGTCATGTTAAAACTTGTATCATTATTATTTTGCCTTTCTTTTAGTCTTTATGCACAACCTTGGGTTATGTTTAGCGATATGGACGATACATATTTATATGACCAAGCAAGTGGACAAGTATATATAAGAAAGAAAAACGGAGGAAAAAACTATGAAGATACATTCGTAAAAATGGGAGTAATAGATAACGCAAAAAAAGATTCCAAACCAAACACACAAACAACAAAAACCACACAAGATTCAGCAGATAAAGCCAAAAAAGAACAAGAAGATCTAATAAAGAAAGCCCAAGAACTTCAAAGAAGTATCCAAGGCAGTATTTTTGAAAACCAATAGCTTTATATAAGGCTAATCATGGCCGATAATATACCTATTGGTGCAATAAATCTAATAGTAAAATACCAAGTTTTAAAGTAAATACCTCTCAAGTGTCCCTCGCTCATAGCATATACTTTCTCCTTTGGTAGTATAAACCCCATATAAATACACATAAAAACACCAGCTAGAGGCAACATAAATGATGAAGTAATATAATCTAACCAACCAAAGAAGTTCTTATCAAAAAATGTCAAATAGCCCCCATAAGATTCTGTGTTGCTAAATAAAACCACAAGTCCAAGAATATATGCAATGCTAATACTAGTTAAGTTTGCTCTTTTTCTAGTGTATTTTAATCTTTCAATAAGGCACGAATTAAGTGGTTCAAGCATGGATACTGCAGATGTAATTCCTGCAAAAATTAATGCAATAAAAAACAAAAACGCAATAATTTGACCACTAACTCCCATGTTTGCAAATATCAGCGGAAGAGATACAAACACTAAGCCCGGACCACCAGATGGTTCTGCACCATGCCCAAATATAAATGTAAATACCACAAGCCCTGCTACAAGACAAAATAGAAAATTAAGCACCGCAACAATAACAGCAAATCTAACAAAGTTACCATGCTTTGGAAGAGAGTTTGAATATGTAAGAATCACACCAACACCAAGCGATAGCGCAAAGAATGCTTGTCCTATTGCCTCAACTACAACTTGCGAGTTAAGCTTACTAAAATCAGGGCTAAATAAGAACTTAAAAGATTCAATAAATGAATCTTGCATTACAGAATATACCAATAAACCAGCAAAAATAATAAACAATAAAGGCATTAAAATTAAATTTAATTTCTCGATTCCAGCCTTCACGCCCTTATTTAGTACATATGCACAAAGTGCTACAACCAATAAATGCCAAAACATCTGATAACCTATGCTACCACTTACAAACTCTCCCCATACCTCTTGTGCTTCTTGTAGTGTCTTTGGCATACCAATAACCGATAAAAACAAATAATGAAACAACCAACCAAGCACAACCACATAAAAAGAAAAAATAAGCAAACCAGAAATAACCATCAGGCCACCATATTTTAAAAACTTCATATTATTTGGCGCTAAAGTCTCAAAAGTGCTTATACTATTTTGCTCGCTCTCTCTGCCAAATAGCATTTCAATCACAAAAATACTAAGCCCAAATAATATAAATGCCAAAATAAACACGATAACAAAAGCAGCTCCACCATTTTGACCAACTAGGTATGGAAATTTCCAAATTCCACCAAGTCCTATGGCGCTACCTGCAGTTGCTAAGATAAATCCGGCTTTTGAAAATCTAGTCATAATAAATCCCTAAAACACTAAATAAAAGCCTAACTTTATCAAAAAATATAAAAAAATAAAATATTTTATGTATTAAACCCAACTTCCCTAGCACCATCAAAGTTTGATGAAAGCTCTCTTTTTATCTCATTAATAAAAACTTGTGTTGTAAATAGCGGATTCTTCATCGTAGCTACAAGCAATGCTACATTTTTTATTATTATAAATATCTGACCACCAGTTAGAGAAAACTCACACAAAGAATCTATGCTAAAGTCTTTTTCATAAGGTGCATTTTTTGGAAGCATTTTCTCCCATAGCAATTTTCTCTCACTTAAGCTTGGCTTTTTAAACTCGATTTTATAATTGAATCTCCTAGAAAATGCACTATCTATTGTCTCTAAGAGATTTGTGGTAGCTATTAGGATTCCATCAAATTTTTCTATTTGTTCTAAAAATATATTTTGCATTTGGTTGTGCATTTTATCAGCACCACTTGTATAGAGACTCCTTGTGCTTAAAAACTGATCTGCTTCATCTAGTAGCAATATTGGTGTTTGCTTGGTTTTATTTCTTATTTCATAATATGAATCAAAGATTCTTCTGACATTTTTCTCACTCTCGCCAACATACATCGATAATATCTTAGAACAATCAAAGCTTAGCACTTCTTTTTTTAGCGATTTTGCTAATGCTAAAGCAGTCATTGTCTTCCCAGTTCCTGCAACACCATAGAAAATTATTTTAGATTCTATATCTTTATTTTTATCCTTTATGCCCCATTCTTTAAGATTAGCAAGAACTTTTGTATCCATTTGTTGCAATACAGAATCTAACAACTTTCTAGTATCTTTATTTAATATAACTTCATCAAGTGTATGCTTTGGCTTTACAAACTCGAATATTTCATGGTCTTCTAATAAGTTTTGCACACTTATTTTTTTTCTTGTTTTGCATTTTGTGGATTGATTTATTATTTGCCTTAGAATATTATCTGCTATATAAAAACTACGATTCCCACCAAACATAACATCACTCTCTATTAACCCACCATATATTAGCCTACTATCATCATCTAGCAAATATCTATTTTTTATTTTTTCATCATTATTCTTGCTAATTATATTTATAAGATAATTTAGATCTCTCCTCTCACTATCAATAGGAGCATACTCTTCTTTTAGAATAACTAAAAATATCATCTTTTCATTTCTATCTAAATTATAATCATCAAATATTACTTCAATGCTTGGCTTGTCTTTTGTCAAAGCTAGTCTTTTTTTAATTCTTGATTCTAATGAAGTTAGCTTTTTTATATTTTGAGTTAGCAAGGGTGAATTTTTATTGTATTTTTTAAGCATAAAAATATCATGCAAAATATCCACGACACAGAATTGATCCTTTAAATAATCCAAATCATCGACATATGAAGATATTTTTTCTGTCTTTGCACTATTGTTTAGATTCTCCAAAACCCTAAAAAAATCACTACTTAGATAGAATGGGGAATTTATAAGCTCTAGCAATGTTAGCTCTCCACCCATAGTTCTTATCCAGCCTAGATTCATTAGATTTTTAAATTGCACCATTAGATTTAGTATAGAAAGTGGATTTTCAAGACCATACAAACCACGCAAAATCTCTAAAGCAGTCCCCTCTGTATTGCCATGCAAAAACGAATTTAACATATATTGTAATATTAGTGCTTCATCTTTTGCACATTGCAAAGAAGCAAAAATTTTTGTTTTTTCTATATTTTTTGTGTTTAAAAACTCTAAAACATGTTTCATATTCTGCATACACGCCCCTTATACTGCTGGAAGTATATATAATGGCTCTAAATCACCACCAAAAATGCTCTCATCTAAAACACTAGGCAAAGCATAATTCGAACATATATTCTCATTTGATTTTATTAACTTTATCTGCCCATTCTCATATGCAAAATAACAATCTCCATATGCTTTAATAGGGGTGTTATTATTAAAATAAAATCCATTAGTCGCATGTAACTTTACATTGTTTGATATATGCAATGTTTGAGCAAAAATATATGTAAGCTTCAATGCCATATAGCTACCTGGGCCATTTACATAAAACAACTCATCAAAGGCTATTCTTTTCTTTTTTAAATCACAAAAAAAAGACACTAACGAATCTGAAAGCTTAGATTCTAGCACATGAGATGAAATCAGCTTATTATCTTTATATATCCCAATAAGAGGTGGCACGCTTGTTGGGATTAATAATATTTTATGCATTTTCTTTTGCTAATTCATAATCATAAAGCTTGTATTCTTGTGGTATTTCCACTATTTCATAAGCTTCTTCTTCAAGCAGTTTTTTAGTTAGCAAATGATTTAGTTTATGACTTCCAGCATACGATATATACGCACCAAGCAATGGCATGCCAAGCAAAGACATATCTCCTATTGCATCAAGTATTTTATGTCTTACAAACTCTTCTTTATATCTAAGTCCCTCTTTATTTAAAATAGTAGTATCATCTAGCACTATGGCATTATCCAAAGAACCACCAAGTGCTAAGCCTATACTACGCATATATTGCACTTCTGATAAGAATCCAAAAGTCCTAGCTCTTGCGATTTCTTCTTTATAATTTTTGGTGCTAAATTCAAATTTGTATTTTTGAGTCCCAATTGCAGGGTGTGGAAAATGTATGGAAAAGTCAAATACACATTCATCGCTTGGCTCTAACCTTACGAATTTATCTCCATCTTTTATCTCAATAGGAGATTTTACTTTTAGAATCTTTTTTGTGCTATCTTGTTCTATAATTCCAGCTTCTTCAAGCAACATACAATACCCTATGCTACTTCCGTCCATAATTGGCACTTCTTCATTATCAAGCACGATTCTTAGATTATCTATACCATATGCATATACAGCTGATAGTAAATGCTCAATGGTAGAGACTTTATGAGAATCTTTAGCAATCACGGTTGCCATTGTAGTATCTACTACATTATCTGGCTTTAGCTCTATATTTACTCCAACATCGCTTCTAAAAAAATGTATCCCACTTCCAGTAGGTAATGGCTCTAGCTTCATTGTAACTGGCACACCTTTATGCAAACCTATACCAACTAATTCCACTGATTTTTTAATTGTCTGCTCTCTCATCTATAACCTTTCAATTTTAATTTCATTATCAACTTTATATATTTTCTTCATATCAGGCATTAAACTATCCCTATCTATAATAGTGCCATTTAACAATAAATTACCTTCTTTAACTGTACCTGCTATTATATAGCTACCATCACAGAATATATTTCCATTAATTTCGCCAAAAATCTGTATATTACCCATACTCTGCACAATAGCACCACTATTAACATTACCAAAAATAGTAATATCGCTATTTGATATTATCTCCTCTCCACTTCTTACATTTCTGTGCAATACTAAAGTTTTTGGAATATCATTGGTTTCTTGTTTTTCTTCTTCTTTGTTTTTAGCTTCTTTTGCAACATGAAGACAATTATCGCTTTCTTGGACAAAATTTAACTTTAGCTCTTTTAAGCATTCAAGGACATTATCTCCAACTTCATAAGAAAAAATCAAAATAAAATCAGACAATAAAATTGAATTTTTACGCAAATACGCAATAACCTCATCATCATCGCTCCTAGTAAATATAAATGCTCTTAAACTTTTCTGTCTGACATTTACCACACTACAACCTATCTATAATCTGCTTAGATTCTAAAATTACATCTGTTATATTATCTCTTATCCAATCTTTATCCATCCACTCTGCGGTTCTTGCTTCATATCCTTGAATTAAAACACTAAAATGCAAATGATCTCCAAGTGCTAATCCAGTAGCACCAGTATTTGCAATAATATCACCACTAAAGACTTCATCTCCAACACCTACATTAGAACTAGTTAAATGTGCATACAAAGTAGATAATCCAAGACCATGATAAATTACAACTGCATTGCCATCGATTCCTACAAACTCATTTAAGCTAACTACTCCATTGTTGCTAGAGATTACAGGCGCCTGTTTAATGCTTGCTATATCTAACCCCATATGATTTGACCTACTAACTATCTCTCCTTGATAGCTAAAGCTCCTAGAATCTCCAAAACTTGCCATAACGGCTGGATTTTTAAGTGGTGCAAATGGATTTATTTTAAAATCACTAACAATGCTATCTCTATCATATACACTTGCAACTTCATAGATTCTATTAAAGCTATAATCTCTAACTTCTTCGTTTATATATTTAAAAAGGGATACTTTATTTGGAAACTCACTTATATCCCTCTCTCCTATTTCTTGTGTTAATGAGGTTATCTTGCCATCAATGAAGTTATCTGTAAGTGGGATTGTAGAATCTCTATATTGTCTCTTTTGTAAATAGAAATTAATAGGAACAATGCTTACATTTCCTGCTTTATCCTTCACTTCTATCTTGCCATCAAATGTAGATTCACCCTTATCCCACGCAACTAAAGATATATAAAACCCATCTTTATAGAAAGGTTGTGGCTTAAAGATATATTGTCCATTTGTGATTTGTATAGAATCTAAATTATCATCAACAGCACGAAATACAACCAAAGCACTTCCGCCTTGTGTTATCTTATAAGAATGAGCCACAATGGCTACTTGTGGATTTTTAGCATCTATGGTTATTTTAATGTTCTCTGTTGTTGTGTTTCCGCTAAAAAAATTCCACTTACTATTATCTATGGCAACTACTTCTAGTTCTAAAGATTCATTGCTAGATTTTACTTGTTGAGGCTTTTTGAAGCTTACACACACATTGTTGGTATTTACTGGTATATCACACTTTGTAGCCTCTTCTTTAACTAACTCTAGTGGTATTTTACTTCCATTATCATTTATAGAGATACTATACTCCCTAATTCCACTATCATCGGTAAAACCAACAAAAAAGCTATCTTTTAGATTCCATATTGTCGGATTTTTGTATGATATTTTTGGCGACTCTTTTTCAAAGCTATCTGAAGAGAGCATAAAAATACCGCCACCAATTAGTACAAGCACGAATATCAAGCCAAAAAGCTTCACAAAACCTCCTTGTCTTCTATGGTATTGCATGCAATTCTCCTAGTTATGCTTCTAATGCTACTTTAATTGCGTTTTCTATTTTGTCCTTAGAATCTGGTTCAACAACTCTTTCACCAACCTCCACACCATTTTTATAAAAAATCAAAGTAGGGATTCTTCTAACGCCTAGCTTGTCTTTTAACTCTTCCTCTTCATCAGCACCAAGATGAAAGAAACTGATATTAGAATACTCACTAGCTAGAATCTTCATAATAGGCTCTATCTTCCTGCAATCAGGACACCAAGGAGCACCCACAGCAACCAAACAAACGCCTTCTTTAATAGAATCTTCATAGATTTCTTTTGTTAATTTTTCCATAATATCTCCTTAAGCTATATTTGTAAATACTACTTGCACATCATCATCTTCTTCTATTTTATCAAGTAGCTTTTCTATATCAACTAATTGCTCCTCACTAAACTCAACTGGATTATTTGCTATACGCTCTAAAGCAGCCTTCTTTACATCTAAGCCTTTTTCCTCTAAAGCCGTCGCTAAAGTGCCAAAACTCGTATAATCACCATAGATGTGTATTATATCACCATCAACTTCTAAAGTCTCTAAGCCAAAGTCAATAAGCTCTAGCTCTAGCTCTTCAATGTCATTTATATTTTCTTTACTGATTTCAAAATGTGCTTTTCTAGAAAACATAAACTCCAAAGAATTATTAGTAAGCATTTGTCCGCCAAATTTATTTACATAACTTTTTAGATTCGCTACCGTCCTAGTTGAATTATCAGTAGCACATTCCACAAAAAATAATGCACCATGAGGGGCTTTTATCTCATAATTTACTTCTGTAATAGTAATTCCATCTTTACCCAATGCTCTTTTAATTGCAGCTTCTATATTATCCTTTGGCATATTTTGTGCCTTTGCTGCTAAAATCGCACTTCTTAATTTAGAGTTCATATCAGGATCGCCACTTCCTCCTTCTTTTACTGCAATGCTAATTGCCTTGCCTAATTTTGGAAATAGCTTAGACATTTTATCCCAACGCTTCTCCTTGCTTGCTCTACGATACTCAAACGCTCTTCCCATAATAAAACCTTAATAATGTAATATAACGATAATATAAACATAATATAATAATATAAACATATTATTAACACAATATAGCATTATAGCTTTGTAGGCACACTTTTTTCAAGCTAAAACAACAAACATACTATTTTCTTGACACAAAATTATTTTTTTACTATAATCTCATTTCTTTTTTACATTCCGGATTAGCTCAGCGGTAGAGTAGGCGGCTGTTAACCGCTTGGTCGTAGGTTCGAATCCTACATCCGGAGCCACTAATCCATTAAATCAATCTCAATACTTTTACTTATAAATTAAAGCCAATCGATACTGCTTAGTTTATTATATTTAATCTATGCAACTCAGCTTCCAAATACTTTTTTATATTTACTTTCAATTCCATATAATAGTCTGTTGCGACCTTTCTATATTCATTGTAAGCTGGTTCTTTACTATTTTTATTTTGACTTAATTTTGTAAAACTATCCATAGTGACTTTAAATGCTTGATCTTTTGTAAAATCATTTATATCAACAACTAAAAGTGGAATTTTTGCCATTTCAAATATGCACTTTTTAATAAAATCTCTCAACTCAACACCTCTTTTTATGTTGTCTTGCACATATTCATTGCCATAATGTCCGCTACCTTGATATTCAACAATCACTCTTGGTTTGTAATAATCACACACAACAAAATCAACATAAAGCTTATCATAATATTGACGAAGCCCAGCATATTCGTCCTTAAACTCGTTTGGTATATTAATTAGAGCTGAAACTGATATTTGAGTAAAAATATCTTTATCTGGCAGTAGTTCTTTTAAGGCTAACATACATTGTTGTTCTTCTCCATTAATGATCTTTTTACTTTGTATAAATTTTTTATTTTCATAGTTTTGTGCAGCTATTTGCAACTTTTTTAATGCTTCAAGTTCGTTATTATATTGCTGGAGCTCATATGTTGCTTTATTAACAAGTCTATTAGAAGTTATAAGTCCGCTTTCGATTTCTTGGATAATTTTTTTCATAGATTCAAACCTTTAATTTTTGATTATGCAACAATTATCCTTACAAATATATAGGTAGCAGTTTTTAATATTTATTATTTCCATAGCACTAAAGATTTAGCAAAAATGCTAAATCTCTATCCGTTTCTCTTTTCCATGATTTCTTTAGCGATATTACTTGGAACCTCTCCATAATGGTCAAATTCCATAGTATATGTTCCTCTACCTTGTGTAGCAGAACGCAAATCAGTAGAATATCCAAACATTTCTGCTAATGGTACAAAAGCATTTACAATCTTTAATCCCATTCTATCATCCATTGAATTAATCTGTCCTCTTCTACGATTTAAATCACCAATTACATCACCCATATATTCTTCAGGAACTTCAACTTCAACCTTCATCATAGGCTCTAGCAATACAGCCCCTGCCTTTCTACAAGCATCTTTAAATGCCATAGAACCAGCGATCTTAAACGCCATTTCACTTGAATCTACATCATGGTAGCTACCATCAAAAAGAGTAACTTTAAAATCAACAACCGGATAACCTGCCAACACACCATTTTGCATTGCCTCTTGGATACCTTTATCAACTGCTGGAATATATTCTTTAGGGATAACACCACCAGAGATATTATTAACAAACTCATATCCTTTGCCAGGTTCTTGTGGTTCAACTTTTATAAATACATGTCCATATTGTCCTCTACCACCTGATTGCTTAGCATACTTGCACTCTTGCTCTACACTTTGGCGGATAGTCTCACGGAATGCAACTTGTGGTTGTCCTACTTCTGCTTCTACTTTGAATTCTCTTTTTAGTCTATCTACAATAATTTCTAAGTGAAGCTCACCCATACCAGAGATGATTGTCTGACCTGATTCTTCATCTGTATGCACTCTAAAGCTTGGGTCTTCTTCGGCTAGTTTTGCTAAAGCTAATGCCATTTTTTCTTGGTCTGCCTTTGTTTTTGGCTCAACTGCGATAGAAATAACCGGATCTGGAAATTCCATTCTCTCTAAAATTACCGGATCTTTTTCAGAACATAGAGTATCACCTGTTAGCGTCTCTTTTAATCCAACAAACGCACAAATCTCCCCTGCATACACCTCTTTAATATCTTCTCTTTTATTTGAGTGCATCTTAAGAAGTCTTCCAACTCTTTCTTTTTTGCCTTTTGTAGAGTTAAGCACATAGCTTCCCGATTCTAACATACCACGATAAGCACGCACGAAAGTTAGCTGTCCCACGAATGGATCTGTCATAATCTTAAATGCTAGACCTGCAAACTCACCATCATCAGTAGATTTAACACTAATTTCTTTTTCTTCATCTTTTGGATCTACACCACGAATGTCAGCAACTTCTGTTGGAGCTGGTAAATATTCTACAACTGCATCTAGCAGTGTTTGCACGCCTTTGTTTTTAAAGCTTGAACCACAAAGCATAGGGATAATCTCCATTGCTAAACAACCCTTTTTGATTCCTGCTTTAATTTCCTCTACACTTAGCTCTTCTCCGCCAAGATACTTTTCCATAGTAGCTTCATCAAGCTCTGCAACGGATTCTAAAAGTTTTTCTCTATATTCATTTGCTTTTTCTACTAAATCTGCTGGTATCTCTTCTATGTCATATTTTGCACCCATAGATTCATCATTCCAAACAATCGCTTTCATAGCTATAAGATCTACTACACCTTTAAAGCTATCTTCAGCACCAATAGGAATCACTAAAGGAACTGGCTTAGCCTTAAGTCTATTTGCAATTTGAGATTCTACATTATAGAAGTTTGCACCAATTCTATCCATTTTATTTACAAATACGATCCTTGGAACACCATATTTATTAGCTTGTCTCCAAACAGTTTCACTTTGAGGTTGCACACCACCAACAGAACAAAACACAGCAACAGCCCCATCTAAAACGCGCATAGATCTTTCAACTTCAATAGTAAAATCCACGTGTCCGGGAGTGTCAATTAGGTTTATTTGATAATCTTTCCAAAAACAAGTTGTTGCCGCAGAAGTAATTGTAATACCTCTTTCTTTTTCTTGCTCCATCCAGTCCATTGTAGCTGCACCATCATGCACCTCACCAATCTTATGGCTCACACCTGTATAAAACAAGATTCTTTCTGATGTAGTAGTCTTACCAGCATCAATGTGAGCTGCAATACCGATATTTCTAATCTTATGCAACGGGGTTTTTCTTGCCATTTTTATTCCTTTGGGATAAATATTTTTTGAGTTTCAATAGAAATCGTAGAAAATGCTAAAAGAGGGCAATAAGCAATCCTCTTAAGCATAGATAATTACCAACGATAGTGTGCAAATGCTTTATTGGCTTCTGCCATTTTATGCACATCTTCTCTTTTTTTGTATGCTGCACCTCTTTCGTTTGCTGCATCAATTAATTCATTTGCTAGTCTTTCAACCATTGTTCTCTCATTTCTCTTTCTAGCAGAATCTAAAAGCCATCTGATAGATAAAGACTGCTGTCTTGCAGGACGAACTTCAACAGGAACTTGATAAGTAGCACCACCAACGCGTCTGCTTCTTACTTCCACTAGAGGCTTAACCTTCTCTAATGCTTTTTCAAAAGTTTCAATACCTTTTTCTTTTGTTTTTTCTTCAATTTTTTCAAAAGTAGCATATATGATTTTTTCAGCTACACTTTTTTTACCATCATACATCATCTTGTTAATGAACTTTGTTACAACAATGTTGTTATAGATTGGATCTCCCAATACCTCTCTTTGCGGAGCTTTTCTTCTTCTCATTTAATTACCTCACTTACTATTTTGAATCACTCTTAGCACGCTTTGCACCATACTTACTACGAGATACTGTTCTTTTAGCAACACCAGCAGTATCCAACGCACCACGAATAATGTGATACTTAACACCCGGTAAATCTTTTACCCTACCACCACGAATTAGAACTATCGAGTGTTCTTGCAAATTATGTCCCTCACCGGGAATATAGCTAATCACCTCAAAGCCACTTGTTAGTCTAACTTTAGCTACTTTTCTTAAAGCAGAGTTTGGCTTTTTAGGTGTTGTAGTATAAACACGAGTGCAAACACCTCTTCTTTGAGGGCAAACCACCAAAGCAGGAGATTTTGACTTCTTTATAACCTTTTTTCTTTCTTTTCTAATTAATTGATTAATCGTTGGCACTTTTTTTCCTTCCTAAAAATATCTTCAATAGAGAAAATGAAGCGGATTTTACATGCAATCTGCTTTTATTCTCCTTAAATTAAGGTTTAACTAACCTTAATTCTCCTTGATTTTTATCTTCTGATCCTTGTAGATTCCAGTTCCTACCGGTATCATACGGCCTAGCACTATATTTTCTTTTAAATCCTCTAAGCAATCTGTCTTAGCTGCAATACTTGCTTCAGTTAGGACTTTTGTTGTCTCTTGGAAAGAAGCCGCAGAAATAACAGAATCACTTCCAATAGCAGCACGCGTGATACCTAGCAACACAGGCTCTGCGATAGCAGGGATTCCGCCCATTTTGATAATTCTTGCATTTTCTTCTCTAAAATGTCTCTTGCTAACTAAATCACCCTCTATGAATTTTGTATTGCCACTATCATAGATTCTTACTTGTCTTAGCATTTGCGATACGATTATTTCTATATGCTTATCTGCAATACTAACCCCTTGTCTTCTATACACTTGTTGAACTTCACTTACAATATATTTATAAAGCTCCTTCTCTCCACCGATTCTTAGTATATCTTGACTAGCTACCACGCCATCAGTTAGAGCCTCTCCAGCATGTATAAACTCGCCTTCATGTACCAAAATTTGCTTTGACTTATCTATCATATACTCAACGCTTCTACCATCGCTTGCTGTAATTACAAGTCTCTCTTTTCCGCGTATTGGCTTACCAAAATTCACAACACCATCTATTTCAGCTAGCACAGCAGGATCTTTTGGCTTTCTAGCTTCGAATAGTTCTGAAACCCTAGGAAGACCACCTGTGATATCCTTAGATTTTACAAGTGCTTTAGGAGTTTTTGCCAAGATATCTGCCATCTCAACTTTAGCACCATCATTTATAAATATGGCTGTTTTTGGCTCCAATGCATATCTTATTAGCCCTCCATTACCTGTTGATAATACTAAAGTTGGCTTATACGCACTTGCTATATACTCATTAACCACAAGTCTAGTTTGTCCTGTTAGCTCGTCTGTCTGTTCAGATACTGTAATTCCCGGTATAATATCCTCAAACTTGATAGTTCCTTTCTCTTCAGCTATGATAGGATTTGAGTAAGGATCCCAATCAGCAATTACAACATGCTCATCTACCTCTGGTCTAGCAATTAGTGCATCCCTTGATACCTTGCTATTATCGCCAAGCTCTATAATAGAATCTCTAGCTATATAATGCCTTGTTGCTTCTTGATCATATTCATCTGCTATTACTGCAAACAACCCTTTTTCATTAACTTTCGCCCCCTCTTTTACATCATGATATCTTTCTAAATGATCACCATGCAAATAGTAATACTTAACAACGCCATCAGCTTTTGCATATATTTTTTGAACTATAGGATCGTTATCATTTACTTTCAGCTCACTTGCATAAGAGATTCTATGTGGTATATTCCAGCTATCTTTAATAATATCCACAATACTTCCCTCATCTCTTACATAATGCCCACTTGCATAAGGTATATAGTATTTGCCTTCTATATTACCAGTTACACCTGCTAACTCATTAGGCTTTGCTACATCGCTCTTTCTTAGGACATATTTTGCAGTTTGCTTTTTACCTATTACAGAGACTATTACTTCATCGTATATCACATCGACTTTAAGCTCACCTTCAAATGGTGCTTTAATCTTAGGCTCTACAAGCAGTATAGCTGCATTTCTACGATTTGATACTATTGTTTTACCTTCTCTATTTTTGTAGGTTTTTACATTGTAGTATCTAATGAATCCTTCTTTGTTTGTTACTACTTGTCTTTCTTCTTGGCTTCTGCTTGCCGTTCCACCAACGTGGAATGTTCTAAGCGTTAGCTGTGTTCCAGGCTCACCAATAGATTGTGCAGCTACAACCCCAACTGCCTCTCCAACTTTAGAGATTCTAGCCTCTCCTAAGTTTAGTCCATAACACTTAGCACATACGCCTTTTTCTGCTTTACAAGTTACAGGAGTTCTAATTACAACAGATTTAACTCCTGCTTCTTTTGCTCTCTTAGCCTTTTCTTCATCTATCATAACGCCTTCAGCAATTAGAACTTCATTGGTAATAGGGTCAATTACATTTTCTGCTACAACCCTACCAAAAATTCTCTCTTCTAATTCTTCAATTAGCTCACTACCAACTGCTATATCTGTAATTTCGATACCCTCGTTTGTCCCACAATCTTCCATTACAATTTTTACATTTTGACTAACATCAATTAGCTTTCTTGTTAGATAACCAGCATTTGCAGTCTTAAGTGCTGTATCTGCTAGACCCTTTCTTGCTCCGTGTGTAGAGATGAAATACTCTAGCACATTAAGCCCCTCTTTAAAGTTAGAAGTGATAGGCGTTTCAATAATAGTTCCATCAGGCTTTGCCATTAGACCTCTCATGGCTGAAAGCTGCCTAATTTGTCCTGCGCTACCTCTAGCACCGGAATCTGCCATCATATAAATGGAGTTAAATCCTGCTTTATCATTCTCAATAAGCTTCATCATAGAATTACCAAGAGAGTTGTTTGTATCTGTCCAAACATCGATGATTTTGTTATATCTTTCTTGCTCTGTTAATAAACCAGAACTAAACTGACTTTGAATCTCATTTATCTTTTTCTTAGTTGCTTCTATTACTTTATTCTTATCAGATGGCACGATAATATCATCTGCAGAAATTGAAATACCTGCTTTTGTCGCATATTTGAATCCTAGATTCTTTAAATCATCTAAGAAACTAGCCGTAATACCAACTCCACCTTCTTTATACACATAGTCAATTAAAGTTGCAATATCTTTTTTCTTTAATACCTTATTCCACAAATTTACAGGCACAAAGTCAGGCAACACTGATTTTAGAATCATTCTACCAATTGTTGTGTTTATGATTCTTCCATCACAAAATGCTCTAATCTTAGCACTAATATCAACCACACCAGATTCTAGTGCAATGTATATTTGGTCTATATTTGAGAACAATTTATGCTCACCTTTTACATCTTCTTTTTCTAAAGATAGATAGTAAAGTCCTAAAATCATATCTTGACTAGGAACAGTTACTGCCTTACCACTTGCTGGAAGCAAGATATTCATAGAGCTTAGCATTAATAGCTTACACTCTGTAATTGCTTCTTGCGAAAGTGGAACATGCACAGCCATTTGATCCCCGTCAAAGTCTGCGTTAAATGCAGCACAAACAAGCGGATGTAATTGTATAGCCTTACCATCTATAAGTCTTGGGTGGAAAGCTTGAATCGACTGCTTATGCAATGTTGGAGCACGATTTAAAATCACAGGATAACTTGCTACTATTTCTTGCAGACACTCCCACACTTCATTGCTCTTTTGCTCGATCATTTTTTTAGCTTGTTTTAGAGTTGTAGCATAGCCCTTCTCCTCTAACTTGGCTAGAATATGTGGCTTAAATAATTCTAAAGCCATATTTTTAGGCAATCCACACTCGTCCATTTTTAAATTCGGTCCTACAACAATTACAGAACGCCCAGAGAAATCAACTCTCTTACCAAGTAAGTTTTGTCTAAACCTTCCTTGCTTACCTTTAATAATCTCTGATAGTGATTTAAGTGGGCGTTTATTCGCTCCTTTAACAGCATTTGCATTTCTGCCATTATCAAATAGTGCATCTACAGATTCTTGAAGCATTCTTTTTTCGTTTCTAACGATAATCTCTGGTGCATCAAGCTCGATTAAACGCTTTAATCTTTGGTTTCTATTTATAACTCTTCTATAAAGATCATTTACATCACTTACAGCAAATTTACCGCCATCTAGCGCTACAAGCGGTCTTAAATCTGGTGGAAGAACTGGTAGTATTGTTAGCATCATCCATTCTGGGCGGTTTTGCTCACCTGATACTACAAAGCTTTCTACAACTTTTAGTCTCTTAATTATTGTCTTCTTTTTCGCTTCAGAACTTGTTGCTTTTATAGCCTCTTTTAGCTCCGCTATTAAATCAACCAAATCTAGCCCTTCTAACAATTCCTTAACAGCTTCTCCACCCATTTGTGCTACAAATCCAGCATGTTCGAATCTTTGAGAAAGGCTTTGGTATTGTTCTTCGTTTAATACATCATACTTAGCAACCGGCTTTGTTCCTTCATTATCATAGAATGCCTCTCCGGGTTCTTTTACAATATATGCTTCATAATAAAGCACTCTTTCTAAGTCTTTCATTTTTACACCAAGAAGAGTTCCAATTCTACTTGGCAAAGAATTTACATACCAAATGTGTGCAACCGGAGTTACAAGCTCAATATGCCCCATTCTAGATCTTCTGACCTTAGAGCTTGTTACTTCTACACCACATTTTTCACACACTACACCTTTATAACGCATTTTTTTATATTTGCCACATAGACATTCATAATCTCTTACGGGACCAAATATTTTTGCACAAAACAATCCATCTCTTTCTGGCTTTAGGGTCCTATAATTAATTGTCTCTGGCTTTTTAACCTCACCATTACTCCAACTTTTGATTTTCTCTGGACTAGCAAGTAGAAGCTGGAATGCATTAAAGTCTCGTGGTCTTTCATTTTCTTTTATAACTACTGGTTCATTTATTCCATCTTTGTTTTTTACAAACACATTTACATCTAATGCTAAACTTTGCAGTTCTTTAGTTAGAACATAGAATGTCTCTGGAATTTCAGATTCTTTTACTGCCTCACCTCTTGTGATTGCTTTATATGCTTTTACCCTTCCTTCTACATCATCGGACTTTATAGTAAGCATTTCTTTTAGAGTGTGTGCAGCACCATAAGCCTCTAAAGCCCACACTTCCATCTCACCGAATCTCTGACCACCAAATAGCGCCTTACCACCAACTGGTTGTTGGGTAACAAGACTATAAGGACCAGTGCTTCTTGCATGAACTTTCTCATCTACTAAGTGGTGAAGTTTCAACATATACATATATCCGACATTTACTCTTTCGATCATTTTTTCGCCGGTTCTACCATCATACAACTCTGTCTTACCATCAGAATCTATCTTGGCTAATGCAAATAGCTTTTTGAATTCTTGCTCATTTACACCTTCAAACACAGGAGTAGCAAACTTAACACCTTTACTCCAATCTCTAGCATACTCGATTAATTCATCATCGCTTAAAGATTCAATGAATTTCTTTGTATCTTTCATGCCAGATGTATCTGCGATTTCTTGCATTTTAGATTTTAGAAGACCAACCCACTTGCTTTTTTCATTCTCAAAGACCGCACTTATTTGATCTCCTAATTGCTTACCTACCAATCCCAAATGCACCTCTAAAATCTGCCCTATATTCATACGACTAGGAACACCTAGAGGATTTAGTACTATCTCAACAGGGCGACCATCTTTTGTATAGGGCATATCCACTTCAGGGACAATATTGGACACGATACCTTTATTGCCATGTCTTCCTGCCATTTTATCACCAACTTTTAGCTTCCTCTTTGTTGCAACATAGATTTTAACAAGCTTCACAACTCCACTTGGCAGAATATCATCTTTTTCTATTACAGCTAGTTTTTCTTCATGCTCTTGGCTTAGTGTCTTTTTTTGCTCCAAGAAATTTGCTTTTATTGTTTCATATTTACTTTGAATCTCTTTTGGATAACTTTTAATCAAAGTAGCCATAGCAAATCTATTGACTTTTTCTAACTCTTCTTTTGGAATTATTTTGCCTTTTTTATACTCTACATCACCTATTTTCGCATTTGAAGTTAGCTTTTCTTTAGATAGTATAAATCCTATTCTTAAACTCTCTTCTCTATCTAACATAAGCAGTTTATCATGGTGTTCTAAGTCAAGTTTAGCCTTTTCAGATTCATAGGCATCAATTGCTCTTTTATCCTTGTCATAGCCTTTTTTAGTAAATATCTTTACATCTATTACGGTTCCTTCTAAACTTGGAGGACAATAGAGAGATTTATTTACAACATGACCTGCTTTCTCGCCAAAGATAGCCCTAAGCAATCTTTCCTCTGGAGTTGGCTTTACTTCTCCTTTTGGAGAAGCTTTACCAACTAGAATCATACCGCCACTTACATAAGTTCCAATTTTTACTATACCACTATCATCAAGATGGGCTAACTCTTCTTCTCTTATATTTGGTATATCTCTTGTAATTTCTTCTACACCATGCTTTAGTTCTCTTGCTTCAATTTCTTTTTCATAGATATGAATCGAAGTGAATGCATCATTTCTTATTAATTTCTCACTTACAACAATGGCATCTTCAAAGTTATATCCATTCCAAGGCATAAAGGCCACACGGATATTTTTACCAAGTGCTAATTCTCCTTGATCCATGTTTGGACCATCTGCTATTACATCTCCTGCCTTTACGACATCTCCTGCCTTTACTATAGGAATTTGAGAGAATGAAGTGTTTTGATTTGTTCTTAGATTCTTTTGCAATGAATAATGATCAATAAATGCACCATTTTCATCTTCACCTAAGATATAGATATTCTTTGCATCTATTTTCTCTACCACACCACCTCTACTAGCTTTGATAGCTTCCCACGAATCTCTTGAAACAATCTTTTCTATACCTGTTCCAACAACTGGAGCACTAGGGCGCAAAAGAGGCACAGCTTGTCGTTGCATGTTAGAACCCATCAAAGCCCTGTTAGCATCATCATGCTCTAAGAAAGGAATAAGGCTTGCTGCAACACCAACCACCATTCTAGGGCTAAGGTCAATTAAATCAACTTTTGAAGATTCCATAAGAATAATTTCGCCATCTTTTCTTACTTCTACTATATCTTCTTTGATCATATTATCACTAGTTAAGATTGTGCTAGCAGGAGCGATTACAGCACCTTCTTCTTGTGTAGCTGTAAGATATACAATCTCATCAGTTACTTTTTTATCAACAACTTTTCTATAAGGAGCTTCTATGAAACCTAATTCATTTACTTTAGCATAAGTCGATAGAGTATTAATCAAACCAATGTTTTGACCTTCTGGTGTTTCAATAGGACAGATTCTCCCATAATGAGTAGGATGCACATCTCTTACCTCAAATCCTGCTCTCTCTTTTACTAATCCACCCTCGCCAAGTGCGGAAAGTCTTCTTTTATGAGTTACCTCTGATAGCGGATTTGTCTGATCCATAAATTGAGATAGTTGCCCACCTGTGAAAAACTCCAAAATAGTACTTGTTATCATTTTAGAATTTACTAAATCATGAGGCATGAGCTCTTCTAATCCAGTACTTATTGTAGAGAGTTTATCTCTTATTACTTTTTGCATTTTAACCAAGCCCATGTGAAGCTCATTGGCCAAAAGCTCACCAATAGATCTAATTCTTCTATTACCTAAATGATCTCTATCATCAATTCTACCTTGACCATTTTTTACATGCATTAAATATCTAACCGTCTTAATTATATCCTCATGAGTTAGAACTGTTACATATTCTGGGACGCTCAAATCAAGCTTATGATTCATCTTCATTCTACCAACGGGTGTTAGATCATATCTTTCTGGATCAAAGAATAGTTGCTGAATAAATTGCTTTGCTGCTTCTTTGGTTACAGGCTCACCCGGCCTCATAACCTTGTAGATTCTTATCATAGCTAGATCATTTTCATTTTCTATCTTTTCTGTTTGCTTTAAAAGCTTCAAAGATTCTGCATCTGCTATAAATGAATTAATAATAGAAGAATCAACTCCATTTGCCAAGTCATTTGCAATTACAAAGTCATTAATACCAAGCTCGGCTAATTTTTTAAGCTTACTTTCATCCATTAAAGTTAGAGCATCAAAAATTACTTCTCCATTTTTATCAACAATAGGCTTTGCTAAGTATCTATTTACCAAGATATCACCAGGATACTCTATCATATTTATTTTGTCATCTTGTAAAGCTTTTGCTTTCTTAGCAGTCAATCTTTTGCCTGCAGCAATTAAAAGATTCCCTTTAGCATCTTTAATATCAAACTCAACACGACCTACAAATTCATTTGGATCAAATGAAATTAGATACTTGCCACCTTTTGCCTTGATTTCTAATAGAGGGTAGAATATCTTTAAAATATCTTGCTTAGAATATCCCAATGCCCTAAATAGAATCGTTACTGGCACTTTTCTTCTTTTATTAACCCTAACATATAATATGTCTTTTGCATCATATTCAAAATATAGCCACGATCCTCTATCTGGTATTATTTGTCCCATATAAACAAGTTTGTTTGATATTGTTGAAGCTTCTTCTTTGAATATAACGCCCGGACTTCTATGTAGCTGATTTACAACAACCCTCTCAACACCATTAATAATAAAGCTAGTCCTATCTGTCATTAGAGGAATCTCTCTTACAAATATGCTTTGCTCTTTAATATCTTTGATTCCTAGTTTTTCGCCCGTTTTCTCATCTCTCTCCCAAAGCACTAATCTTATTTTGATTTTTAATGGAATAGAATATGTAAGTCCCCTCTCCATAGCTTCTCTAACCGTATATCTAGGCTTACCATATTCACACCCAGCATACTCTAAGCTTATACGATTTTGTGTATCATGTATAGGAAATATTGATTTAAATACCTTTTCAATTCCAGATTCTCCGCCATCTTTAGCCACCAAAAAAGTATCATAACTATTTCTTTGAAGTTGTAATAAATTTGGAACTCCTATATTTTGAGGAATCTTTGTGAAATCTACTCTTAGTCTGTTTCCTGATTTTAAATTTACTGGCATATTCGTTACCTTATATGTAGAATTTTGGAAGAAAAATGAGGGAGCATAAGTCCCTCAAAAAATTATTTAATATCGACTTTTGCACCTGCTTCTTCAAATTTAGCTTTGATAGCATCAGCATCTTCTTTTTTAACTCCCTCTTTAACCGTAAATGGAGTTTGCTCAACTGCGTCTTTTGCTTCTTTTAAGCCAAGTCCTGTAACTTCTCTTACTACTTTAATTACATTGATTTTCTTATCTCCACTATCTGTAAGGATAATGTCGAACTCTGTTTTTTCTTCAGAAGCAGCACCACCGCCTGCAGCCGCAGCACCTGCTACAACAGTAGGAGCAGCAGAAACGCCAAATTTCTCTTCAAAAGCCTTTACAAGCTCTGAAAGTTCCATTACAGAAAGGTTACCAATGTATTCTAAAACATCTTCTTTTGTGATTGCCATTTTTATCTCCTTAAATTATTGTTCTTCTTTTTGTTTTCTTAAATTATCAAGTCCAGTAACAAAATATCTCGCCGGTGCAGTCCATACAGATAGCAACATACCAATAAGCTCTTCTTTAGAAGGTAGTTTAGAAACTGCTTCGATGTGTTTTGAATCTACACAACTTCCTTCAAAATATCCAGATTTTATTACTAGCTTACCACCAACAGAATCTGAAAACTTGCAAACTGCTTTTGCTAATGAAATTTGATCTTCACTCCAAACAAATATATTGTTTTCTTTAAGTTCTAAGTCTTCGATTCCAACTTGCTTTAACGCAATAGAAGCTAATGTGTTTTTGATAACTTGAACTTTTGCACTCTTTTCTCTAGCACTAGCTCTTAGAGATTCAAGCTCTCTAACACTTAAGCCTTTATAATCACAAACAATAATTGCATTTGAAGCTTTAAACTCACCAGCTAATTTTTCAATTAACGCCGTTTTTTCTGCTTTTGTCATATTAACCTCCTTTCAGACGAAAGACTTATATAGGGAAGTTTAAGCTTAAAAAGCCCCTATAGTCATTAGTCTAAGATAAAAACAAGAATAAATTATTTCATATCAGCAAGCTCTTGAATATCGAGCATCAATGAGGGACTCATCGTTAGTGATAAAGTTGCATTTTTGATATATTTTCCCTTAGCTGTTGCTGGTTTTTGCTTATTAATATTTTTAACAAGTGCTATAATGTTTTCTTCTAGCTTTTTAGCATCAAAACTAGCCTTACCAACAGGTGCATGAATGATACCTTTTTTATCTACACGATAATTTACTTGACCACTTTTTGCATTACTAACAGCTTTTGAAATATCCATTGTAACTGTGCCAGTTTTTGGATTTGGCATTAATCCCTTTGGTCCTAAGATTCTACCTACTTTACCAACTAATGCCATCATATCTGGTGTTGCAATTACCATATCAAAGTTCAAATCTCCACCTTTGATTTGCTCTGCTAAATCATCATCACCAACAACATCAGCACCAGCAGCTTTAGCTTCATCAGCTTTAGAACCTTTTGCAAATACTGCTACACGCACACTTTTACCTGTCCCATTAGGTAAAACAACAGCACCACGAATCATCTGATCAGCATGTCTTGGATCAACACCAAGGTTTAACGCAATCTCTACAGTTTCATCAAACTTTGCAGAAGCTAGAGACTTTACTGATGCAGAGGCGGTTGTGATATCGTATATTTTCTTGCAATCAACTTTATTTAGAAGATTTTGCATTCTTTTTGTTAATTTTTTTGCCATTTTATACTCCAACGCGTCTTTATTAATCTACAACTTCAATGCCCATGCTTCGAGCACTTCCTTCAACTATCTTCATTGCTGCTTCTTCTGAAGTAGCATTCAAGTCGTCCATTTTTGTCTTTACAATCTCTAAAACTTGTGCTTTTGTAAGCTTACCAACTTTATTTTTTAGAGGATTATCAGAACCTTTTTGGATTCCAGCTGCCTTTTTAATCAAATCTGTAACAGGTGGCTTTTTAGTAACAAATGTAAAGCTCTTATCTTGATAAACCGTGATAATAACAGGAATATTAAAATTTCCCATATCTTTGGTTTTTTCATTAAAAGCCTTACAAAATTCCATTATATTAATACCACGCTGACCTAATGCAGGACCTACAGGTGGTGATGGATTAGCCTTTCCTGCTGGGATTTGCAATTTTAGTTCGCCAACAATTTTTTTTGCCATAACTTATCCTTGTTTTTAGTGTATTAAACTATTTTTTCTACTTGAGAATAAAGTATTTCAATAGGTGTACTTCGTCCAAAAATAGATACATTTAGCTTTAACTTTCTATGCTCCATGTCATACTCTTCAACAATACCTGTAAAATTAGCAAATGGACCTTCTATAATCCTTACAACTTCACCAGATTCAAAAATAATTTTTGGTTTTGGAGCTGCACGATTTTGAACTTTTTCTATAATGTGGTTAATGTCTGCTTCGCTTAGCGGTGTAGGTTTTTTTGCTTCGCCTATGAATCTACTAACTTTAGGTAATGATTGAATTGTATGCCATAAAGCAGTATCTAAATCAACCCTAATAAAAACATAACCGGGATATAAACTTCTCTCGCTGATTTTTTTCTTGTTATTCTTAACTTCAATAATATCTTCAGTTGGAACAACTATATCAGTTAATCTGTCCTCTAGATGATGCTCTTTAACTATGTTTTCTATACCTCTTTTAACAGCTTGTTCGCTACCAAAATAGGTTTGAATCGCATACCAATACAAAGCCATAAAAAAATCCTAAAATTATAAAATACTTGAAACAAAACTTCCAAGAATGAAATCAACCGATGCCAAAAATAGAGCAATAACAGAGACAACTAACAATACAGAAATAAAAGCACTTCTAACTTGCTCTTTTGTCGGAAATATTACCTTTGATAGCTCTTCTTTGGATAATCTATAATATGCAATAAGCTTTTTCACTATACTTATTCCTTTATTCCAAATATGGCAGGCCAGGAGGGACTCGAACCCCCAACACTCGGTTTTGGAGACCGACGCTCTACCATTGGAGCTACTGACCTACAATTTGGATATAGAGAATTCTCTCCATATCCATAACGCTAAAATTTAGCTTTTTAACTTCACTTCTTTATGAATTGTATGTCTATTAAGCCTTGGGCAGAACTTTTTTAGCTCCAGTTTTTCTGTTTGTGTTTTTGCGTTTTTCACGGTGCTATAGTTTATATCACCACACTCTACACATTTAAGTCCAATTTTTATTCTATTACCCTTTGCCATGTTTTACAGCCTATTCAATAATTTTTGTAACAACACCAGCACCAACAGTTCTACCACCTTCACGAATAGCGAATCTTGTTCCTTCTTCTAGTGCGATAGGGTTAATTAGTTCTACTGTGATTTTGATGTTATCACCCGGCATAACCATTTCAACTCCATCAGGCAATTGAATAGAACCAGTAATATCTGTTGTTCTTACATAGAAT
The DNA here is from genome assembly GCF_027859255.1 of Helicobacter ibis. Classification (NCBI taxonomy): domain Bacteria; kingdom Pseudomonadati; phylum Campylobacterota; class Epsilonproteobacteria; order Campylobacterales; family Helicobacteraceae; genus Helicobacter; species Helicobacter ibis. The sequence goes on along the minus strand of NZ_JAQHXR010000003.1, from coordinate 136,837 downwards.
TGTGGTCTATATCCATTAAAGAATGGAGTATGTCTTCCACCTTCATCTTTTGAAAGAACATAAATTTCACCTTCAAACTTTTTGTGAGGAGTAATTGAAGCAGGCTTACAAAGAACCATACCTCTCTCAACTTCTTCTTTCTTTGTTCCTCTTAAAAGAACACCAACATTATCACCAGCTTCACCCATGTCTAGCTCTTTTCTAAACATTTCAACGCCAGTTACAGTTGTCTTTTGAGTTGGGCGAATACCAACTATTTCAATTTCATCACCTACTTTTACAACACCTCTTTCGATTCTTCCTGTAACAACCGTTCCTCTACCTGCTATTGAGAAAACATCTTCGATAGGCATCAAGAAAGTCTTATCAGTTTCACGAGCTGGAGTAGGTATATACTCATCTACAGCATCCATTAACTTCATAATCTTCTCGCTCCACTCGCCTAGAGAACCAGCTTTAGCTTCATCTAGTGCTTTTAGAGCAGAACCAGCAATAATTGGAGTATCATCTCCCGGGAATTCATAACTTGATAGAAGTTCTCTAATTTCCATTTCTACCAATTCTAATAGTTCTTGGTCATCAACCATATCTTGCTTATTCATGAAAACTACGATATATGGAACACCAACTTGGCGAGATAGTAGAATATGCTCTCTAGTTTGTGGCATAGGACCATCAGCAGCAGAAACAACCAAGATAGCTCCGTCCATTTGAGCAGCACCTGTAATCATGTTCTTAACATAGTCAGCGTGTCCAGGACAATCAACATGTGCGTAGTGTCTCTTTTCTGTTTCATACTCAATGTGAGAAGTAGCAATCGTAATACCTCTTTCTTTTTCTTCAGGTGCATTATCGATATTGTCATAGTCTTTCATCTCTGCCAAACCTTTTGTAGATAGAACAGCAGAAATAGCAGCACTCAATGTTGTCTTACCATGGTCAACATGTCCGATTGTTCCAATATTTACATGGGGTTTTGATTTAACATATTTTTCCTTAGCCATAAGCTTCTCCTGTAAAATTAATATAGTTTTGATAGTTAGACTACCTAAAAAACAAACACAAAAACACGAATCCATATCTAAATTTATAGCAAGATTCAATGAAAATGCATTGCGAAAAACTGGAGCCCATAAGCGGGATTGAACCGCCGACCTCTTCCTTACCAAGGAAGTGCTCTGCCACTGAGCTATATGGGCATAAACATCGTTTATTTTAGTGTGCTGATTTGTCTAATTTAATTGTTTAAGAATCTAAACATTAGCAAAGTAGAATCAGCTCCCAGTTATCACAAGTGTGATTGGAGCGGGAAACGGGGCTCGAACCCGCGACCCTCAGCTTGGAAGGCTGATGCTCTAGCCAACTGAGCTACTCCCGCATGGCTACATGGTGGTGAGACGTGGATTCGAACCACGGAAGGTAGAACCAGCAGATTTACAGTCTGCCCTCGTTGGCCACTTGAGTATCTCACCACAGAAAATTTATAAACTGGTCAAACACTGAAAAATAAATAGAACTTAAATTATGGAGCTGGTGAAGGGACTCGAACCCCCGGCCTGCTGCTTACAAGGCAGCTGCTCTACCAACTGAGCTACACCAGCAAAAATTAAAGGAGGCATTTTACAACTTTTTATAGCTTTTGTCAATAAATTATAGAAAATAAATAATATTTTTTGTGCAATATAAACATAAACTATGGCTTATGCTTAATGTCATATTTATAAACTTTGCAGATTCTAAAACCTACAAATGCCATACTTCTAAATATTGAATAATATTTGTGCTATTAAAGATTGTAAAATACTCCTTAAAATAATAGTTTGTATATTTTTATAAAAACGCAAAAACACCAACAATACAATTAAAGTTAAGGCAAAAGATGACCAAAGAATTAATAAGACAAAAATTTAAAAACAGATTAAACAAAGCAAAAGATTCACAAAACAAACTATATATGGATTTGATTTTAAACAAAAAAATAGAAATCCTACTACAACAAATAATATCAAACCTAAAAAAGCAAAAAAGAAAACCTCACTCAAGAATCAATATTTTATTGTATTTCCCACTGGATATTGAGTTTAACTGCCTAAAATTGCTAAATAAATTTAAAAAACAAAAAAACACACAAATTTTTCTACCATTTATGTCTGATATAAATTTGAAAATGGTAGAATATAGACTGCCACTAGGGAGACAAGCTTTTGGCATTTATCAACCAAATGGTTCATTATTTAGAAACAATAAATTAGATATTGCAATTATTCCAGTGTTAGGTATAGATATGGATTTTAGACGGATAGGTTTTGGCAAAGGTATATATGATAGATTCTTTATGAATCTCAAAAAACAACCAATAACTATTTTTGTATCTCGTGCACTAAACTATCACAACTCTAAAATAACGCAGTATCACGATGTGAAAACCAACATATACATAACCCCATTTGCAACAATCAAGGACAAGATACATGATAGTAGTAACATTAAGTTCCGTAGCATCAGCACTAATAGCAGGTTTAGGAGGCTACCTAGTTTCACGCAAAATATTCAACACAAACTCTAGTGTATTACTAGAACAAGCAAAGGCAAAGGCAAAGGCAATAGAATATGAAGCAGAAAAAATGCTACAAGAATCGAAAATCAAAATTAAAGAGCTAGAAGTAGAAGCAGAAAAAAACATACAAACAGAAAAGCTAAAAAACAAAAAAGAATATGAACAAAAACTGCTAGAATTTGAGAGAAAGAAGCTACAAGAGATTCAAAAAATAGAGAAAGAAACATCTATCATAAATGAAGAAAAGCAACGCATAAATAGAGATATACAAAATATATCAGAAACAAAAAATGCAATAAAAAAGCTACAAACAAACTATGAAGAAAAAATAAGCGAATTAACATGTCAATTATCACAGATTGTGAGCCTAACTAAAAAAGAAGCCAAAGAATTATTATTTAACAAGCTAAAAGAAGAATGCAAACAAGAAGCTGCGCATATAATAAGAAAATATGAAACACAAGCAAAAGAAGATGCAAAAGAAAGAGCAAACTATCTTCTAGCACAAGCTACTTCACGCTTTGCAGGTGAGTTTGCAGCAGAAAGACTAATAAATACAATAAATCTCCCAAGCGATGACTTAAAAGCAAAAATAATAGGCAAAGAAGGACGAAACATAAAGGCACTAGAAATGACCTGTGGTGTGGATATAATCATTGATGACACACCCGGAACTATAATAGTTAGTTGCCATAATCTATATAGAAGAAGTATAGCCACTAAAACTATCGAACAACTAATAGAAGATGGTAGGATTCAACCTGCAAAAATTGAAGAAATATATCAAAAATGTTTTGATGAGTTTGAAACTCAAGTCTTTAAAGAAGGAGAACAAGTAGTATTAGATTTGGGACTAAATAATATGCACCCAGAAATCCAAAAACTAGTTGGTAAACTAAAATATAGAGCAAGTTATGGACAAAATGCACTAGCACACTCACTAGAAGTAGCACATCTAGCAGGAATCATAGCAGCAGAACTTGGGGGTGATTGCCTCCTAGCTACAAGAGCTGGATTATTGCATGATATTGGCAAATCAAGGACACATGACTTTAAGGGTTCGCATGTAGAACTAGGTGCTGAAATATGCAGAAGATACAATGAGCACCCAATAGTAATAAATGCAATCATGTCTCATCATGGGAATGAAGAAGCAAAAAGTATCGAAGCTGCTGCTGTATGTGCTGCAGATGCACTTAGCTCTGCTAGACCTGGTGCAAGACGAGAGGTGCTAGAAAATTACCTAAGAAGAGTTAGCGAGATAGAAAATATAGCATTAACAAAAGCTGGCGTAGTGCATGCTTATGCAATAAATGCTGGAAGAGAAGTAAGGGTAATTGTAAAATCAAGCGATTTAAGTGATGACGATTTGCATGTCTTAGCAAAAGATATTGCAAAAGACATTGAATCTAGTGTGCAATATCCTGGAGAAATAAAAGTTAGTGCAATAAGAGAAACAAGGGCTTATGCTATTGCTAGTTAGCGGGGATTTTTGTGGAGAGCATTGTTAGTTTTGGGATTATTTCTGTATTAATAGTCGTTGCTCCTTTTCTTAGTAGTATCTTACGACTTCCTTTGGTTGTAACAGAAATAATGCTTGGTGCAATAGCATTTTATTTTGGTTTATTTTCACATTCTCAATCATTAGAATTTATGGCACATATCGGATTTTTGTTTTTGATGTTTTTGTGCGGATTGGAGGTGAATCTAAAAGCATTAAAAGAACTTGGAGCTTCATTTTTAAAATCAGCCCTCTCATATTTGTTTATAATGTATGCTTTAGCATTGCTTTATGTATGGTATATGGACATTAGCATATTTTATGTAGCTGCATTGTCTGTTATGAGTTTAGGCATGATAATGATGCTAATTAAAGAATATCCAAAAAACACAGACTGGTTACAATTATCACTAAATATTGGAATCTTAGGAGAATTAATCAGCATAATTATACTTGTTATAATAAATGGTAGCTATTCTTATGGGCTAACTTGGAAGCTATATGAGACACTGCTTATATTGTTTTTGTTTTTGACTGCGATTGTTGGAATATTTAAAATAGCTGATATTTTATTTTGGTGGTTTCCTACATTGAAATTTATGCTAATGCCACAAGAATCTAGCAAAAATCAAGATATAAGATTTAGCTCTATGTTGTTTTTAGTTATGATAGGGATTGTAACTTTGCTTGGACTTGAATCTGTCTTAGGTGCATTTTTAGCAGGAATGATTCTAGCTACATATTTTCACTATCATAGCCAACTAGCAGAAAAGCTAAATGACTTTGGGTTTGGATTTTTTATACCTTTATTTTTTATATATGTTGGCTCTACACTAGATTTGGAGCTAATAGTAGAGCACCCTTATTTATTCTCAAATGTATTTCAGATAATACTTGTAATGGTATTAATACGAACTATTGGTGCATTGCTTATATATAAGAAATATTTTGCTTCTTATAAAAAAGTATTATTGCTTGGCTTTAGCCATGCTATGCCACTTACATTTTTAGTAGCCACTGCACAATTAGGAAAACAATTTAATGTAATAAACAATGAAGAATATTACACATTTATCCTAGCAGCATTACTAGAAGGAATCTTGTTGATACTATGTATTAAATTTATTGCAAATTTCAAATTCATAAAGGAAAAAAGGTGAAGATTCTACTTTACACATTACTGATAATTATTTTTGCAGGTTGTAGCACAAAGCAATATATCCCACAACAAAACACAAAGATGGAAGTTGGCTATTTGGTGCAAGTAGGTAGCTTCAAAAACCCAAACAACGCATGGAGATTCGTAGATAAGTTAAATAAAAACGGATTAGAAGCATTTTTGTTTAACGACAATGGATTTTATAAAGTTAGATTCGGAAATTATAGAAGCATAAATGAGGCAACAAAAGAAGCACAAAGATACAAAAAAAGAGGATATTTTAAAGATTTTTTTATCATTAATCCAACAAAAATGATAGCAAACAAAAAACACAGCACAAGTGAATTAAGAGAGGAGCTTAAAAAAAGCACATATGGATATATAGGAGTGCCATATAAATGGGGAGGCACTTCAGAGAGTGGCTTTGATTGCAGTGGGCTTACATACACGGTATATAGGCTAAATGGAATTGATATACCTAGAAACTCTCTACTTCAATTTAATTCTGGCAAAAAAGTCCAAAGAAACAATTTACAAATTGGCGATTTGGTGTTTTTCTCTATAAACAAAAAAAGAGTAGATCATGTAGGCGTGTATGTTGGAGATAATAAATTCATACATGCTCCAAGCAAAGGCAAAAAAGTGCAAGTCGCTAAATTAGACTCTCAATTTTGGTCGTCGCGATACAAAGGTGCTAGAGACTACACAAAATAATTTATGCTACAATAAACAATTGCTTAAGGTTTAAGCACACAGCACTTCTAATGCTTCTTACAATATTCTTTGTGTAATTATTTAAATTGCTGTTTTAAAATTTTTGATTTGGAGAAACTATGAAATTGGCTTTTTTGCCCATTATTGCTGGGGTAATTTTTGGTGTTACAGCACCCATTTTAGTATATTTTGGGAATCCCGGAAATATGGGAATGTGTGCCGCATGTTTTACTAGAGATATTGCAGGTGCGATAAGTTTACATCAAATAGGGACTTTACAATATATAAGACCCGAGATTATTGGTTTGATATTTGGTGCTTTGATTGCTTCATTTATATTTGGTGAGTTTAGAGCTAGAAGCGGTTCTGCACCTATTGTTAGATTCATGCTTGGTGCATTTGCCATGATTGGGGCTTTAGTATTTTTAGGTTGTCCATGGAGAATGTGGCTTAGGCTAAGCGGAGGTGATTTAAGTGCAATTGCTGGAATCTTTGGCTTTTTAGCTGGAGTTATAATAGGGCTTGTGTTTTTAAAAAGAGGCTTTTCACTTGGTAGGAATCGCCCTACAAGCAAGATAGTTGGACTAGCATTTCCTATTTTTGCATTTATATTATTTGCTCTTTTAATGTGGGGTGTTTTTGATAACAATACACTTATAAAGGAATCCACCAAAGGTCCTGCTTCACAACACGCACCACTTATAATATCGCTAATAGCTGGGCTAGTGCTAGGCGGAATCTTTCAAAGAAGTAGATTTTGCACTATTGCAGCCTTTAGAGATAGTATATTATTTAAAGATACTCACATGCTGCAAGGAATAATAGCACTAATAATAGTAGCAGCTATAACAAACATGGCACTTGGTAGCTTTCATCTGGGATTTATAAATCAACCAATAGCACATAATGATACTATTTGGAATTTTTTAGGAATGCTCCTATCTAGTCTTGCATTCACTTTAGCAGGTGGTTGTCCGGGGAGGCAATTAGTCTTAGCCGGTGAAGGAGATGGCGATGCTGGAGTGTTTGTGTTTGGATTGCTCTTTGGTGCTGCATTTGCACATAATTTTGCAATTGCAAGCTCTCCTGCTGGAATCACTGCTAATGCACCTATAACCGTTATTTTAGGTATTATATTTTGTCTTATTGTTGCTATATTTGCTAAAGAGAGGAGAGTTTAATGGAAGAATTAGATGTAAGAGGGCTATCATGCCCTGAACCTGTGCTACAACTAAAACCACTAATTGATAAAAATGTAGAGACAATAAAGATTCTGTGCAGTTGTGGAACTTCTAGTGAAAATATTCAAAGAATAGCAAAGAATCACAACTATGAAGTAAATATATTAGAAAATGGCGAAGATTGCGTGTATTTGCTAAATAAAAAGGAAGTGCTTGGATAAAAAGCTAGTATATTTTGATAATGCTTCAACTAGCTTTCCAAAAGCTCCTATATTACAAGAATCTTTTTACAACTTTTTAGATAATGCGGGGGTAAATGCTAGTAGGGGCGTATATTCTTTAGCACTAGAATCTGGCAGGATTCTGCATAGATGCAGATTATTGCTATCACAATTAGTCAGCACAGAACCAAAGAGAATTTTATTCCACCTAAATGCAACACATGCAATAAATGTAGCATTGCAAGGCTTCTTAAAAAGAGGAGATATTGTAGTTACAACACAAATGGAGCATAATGCAATAAAACGCACACTAAATGCATTAAAAGAAAAAATAGGGATAGAAATTAGAGAAATTACCACAGATGAATTTGGAAATATCTCTCTACAAAGCGCAAAAGAACTCTGCAAAGGTGCTAGAATGCTTGCATGTGTGCATGTAAATAATGTAAATGGTGCAACAATCCCACTAGAAGAATTAAGCCAAATTGCAAAAGATGAGAATCTATGCTTCTTGCTTGATGCTAGTCAGAGTGTAGGTGTGTTGCCTGTGGATAATATTTTAAAAAAGGTAGATTTAATAGCATTTAGCGGACATAAGGGGCTTTTATCAACTATGGGTGTTGGGGTTTTGGGCTTAAGCAAGGAATTTGATGAAGATTTACTAGAACCACTCATATTTGGTGGAACTGGAAGTTTGAGCGAAGAAGAATATCAGCCAAGATTCTTACCTGATAAATTCGAAAGCGGAACTATCAATATGCATGGGATTACAAATTTAAAAGATTCGCTAGAGTGGATTTATAGTTATGGAATTTATAATATTTATAATCACAAAGCAAATTTAAAAGAATATTTATATGAAAAATTACAGACAATAAATAATATTAATATATACTCCACACAAGGCACAAGTGGTGCTAACCTATCTTTTATCATCAAAAACAAAAGTATTTCTGATGTTGAATTCTTGCTTAGTGATACTTATAATATATGCACAAGAATCGGACTTCACTGCTCCCCTGCTACACACAAATGCCTAGATACTCTAAAATATGGTGGCACAATTAGAGTTAGCATTGGAGCATTTAATACAAAAGATGAGATAGACTATTTAATTTATGCAATTAAAGAAATAGAGGCGAAATAGTGATAAGTGGATATATTTTAGTATATAGCAGTGCTGATGCATTCTATGCAGAAGAAATTTTTAAAACACATAATATAAACATAAAACTAATGCCAACTCCTAGAGAGCTAAGTAGCGATTGTGGAGTTTGTATATATTTTGAGATAGAATCTATTGATAAAATACATCTTGTATTAAATGACAAAAATTTAGAATACGAAATAAAACTAAAATAAGGATTTTTATGAAAACAATAGGAATTATCGGCGGAATGAGTTTTGAGAGCACTCTTAGCTACTATCAAGGTATAAACGAGCTAGTAAGAAAGAATCTAGGTGGGCTAAACTCCGCTAAAATCGCACTTCTTAGTCTAAATTTTGAAGAAATCGCAAAATTACAAAGAGAAAATAAATGGCAAGAGAGTGCAGAGATTCTAAGTAAAGCAGCATTGAGTTTAGAAAAAATAGGAGTAGATTTTATACTAATTGCTACAAACACAATGCACAAAGTATTGCCAATTATTACACAACAAGTTAAAACTCCTTTTATCCATATAGCAGAATCTCTTGGAGAAGAGTTAAAAAATAACAATATAAAAAAAGCATTACTTCTAGGCACGAAATTTACTATGAGTGAGAGCTTTTATAAAGATATTTTGCAGAACTTTAAAATAGAGACAATAATCCCAAATAATGAAGAAATGGAAATTGTAAATTCAATTATATTTGATGAACTATGTCAAGGAAAGGTTTTAGAAGATTCTAAAAAGAAATATTTACAAATCATAGAATCCTATAAAGAAGCAGAAGCAGTAATCTTAGGTTGCACAGAAATTGGTATGCTTATACAAGAGCAAGATTGCAAAATAAAACTCTTTGATACAACCAAAATACACATTAAAAAGGCGGTCGAGCTTGCATTGAAATAATATACACTCATAAATATTTAGCATTTTGTTATTATAAAACTTGACAATGATTGACTAAGGTTATATAATGCTTGTAAATTTAACTTATCCATAGGAGGATATTATGAATTTACTAGAGAAATTAACCAACCAAATGCAAGAAGCACTAGAACAAGGTGCTTCACTAGCTTTGCATAATAAAAACCAAGAAATACAAAGCATACATCTTTTTTGGGCTATGCTAACCAATACAAACTCTCTTCTAAACCAAGCACTAAACCGCCTAAATATTGACAAAAATGCACTAGAGCTTGAAGCACAAAGCATAGCAAAAACACTCCCACAAAGCTCAAATGTCAGCAAAGATAATCTAAAAATAAGTAGAGAGCTAAGCGAATCTCTAAGCAAGGCTGAAGGCTTAGCTACAAAAATGGGAGATAGCTATATTGCCATTGATTGCTTTATAAACTCCAGCCTAAATGATGAGCCAATTAAAAGCTTGTTTGCGAAATTTTTAGACATAAATGAGCTAAAAAAGACAATAGAATCTATGCGTGGTGGCGCTAAGATTGATAGCAAAAGTGCAGATGAAAACTTAGAATCTTTAGAAAAATTTGGCATTGATTTAACACAAAAAGCACTAGAAGGAAAGCTAGACCCAGTAATTGGGAGAGATGAAGAAATCACACATATGATGCAAATCCTAATAAGAAAGACAAAAAACAATCCTATCTTACTTGGCGAACCCGGAGTTGGGAAAACTGCAGTTGTAGAGGGCTTAGCACAAAGAATCATCAAAAAAGAAGTCCCGCTATCACTGCAAAACAAAAAGGTAGTTGCCCTTGATATGAGTGCATTAATCGCAGGTGCAAAGTATAGAGGAGAGTTTGAAGATAGACTTAAAAAAGTCATCGATGAAGTTAAAAAAAGTGGAAATATTATTTTGTTTATTGATGAGATTCACACTATTGTTGGAGCTGGGGCAAGTGAAGGAAGTATGGATGCAGCAAATATCCTAAAACCTGCCCTTGCAAGAGGAGAACTCCACACAATAGGTGCTACAACGCTTAAAGAATATAGAAAATATTTTGAAAAAGATGCAGCATTACAGAGGAGATTCCAACCTGTAAATCTAAATGAGCCAAGCGTAAATGAAGCCTTACAAATCCTGCGTGGCATAAAAGAAAGACTTGAAGCTCATCATAATGTAAGCATACATGATGGTGCATTAGTTGCAGCAGCAAAGCTAAGTAATCGCTATATCACTGATAGATTCTTACCTGATAAAGCAATTGACTTAATAGACGAAGCAGCAGCAGAGCTAAAAATGCAAATAGAATCTGAACCAAGCGAACTCTCAAAAGTAAAAAGAGAAATAGAAAGCTTGCAAGTAGAAAAAGAAGCACTGCTTATGGAAAAAAGCGAGAGAAATAACGCAAGATTAGATGAGATAAACAAAGAGCTAAGCAACAAAGAAGAGCAAAAAAACGCACTTTTAGCACAATTTGAAAACGAAAAACAAGTTTTTAATGCAATAGCAAAGATTAAAAGTGAAATAGATTCTCTAAAAACTCAAAGTGAGTTAGCAAAGCGAAATAGCGACTTTAATAAAGCAGCTGAAATTGATTATGGAAAGATTCCAGAGCTTGAAAAGGAGTTAGCAAACCAAAATGAAAAATGGGAAAAAATGCAAGAGAGTGGTACACTTCTAAGAAATGCAGTAACTCCAGAATCTATCGCATCAGTAGTTAGCAGATGGACACAAATCCCAATAAAGAAAATGCTACAAGATGAAAAAGACAGGATCTTAGGCATAGAAGATGAGCTAAAAAAAGATGTAGTAGGACAAGATAAAGCACTAAAGGCAATAGCTATGGCTATAAAGAGAAATAAAGCAGGATTAAGTGAGTTAAATAGACCTATTGGAAGCTTTTTATTCTTAGGACCTACGGGAGTTGGAAAGACAGAATCAGCTAAAACTCTAGCTAGATTCCTCTTTGATAGTGAGAAAAATCTAATAAGAATCGATATGAGCGAATATATGGAAAAGCACGCAGCCTCTCGCCTTGTAGGAGCACCTCCGGGATATGTAGGCTATGAAGAAGGCGGACAACTAACAGAAGCAATAAGGAGAAAGCCTTATAGCGTGGTGCTTTTTGATGAGATAGAAAAGGCACACCCAGATGTATTTAACATGCTTCTTCAAGTGCTTGATGATGGAAGGCTAACGGATAATAAAGGTGTAACTATTGATTTTAGAAACACAATTATTATCCTAACAAGCAATATTGCAAGTGATAAGATTTTAGAAATTAGCGATGAAGCGACAAGGGAAAAGTCAGTGCACGAAGCATTAAAAGGATATTTTAAGCCCGAATTTTTAAACCGATTAGATGATATTATTATCTTTAACCCTCTAGGATTGGAGCAAATTACGCATATTGTGGATATTCTCTTTAAAAATATCCAAAAGAAAGTAAGTGAAAGAGGCATAAGCTTAGAGCTAGAATCTAGTGCAAAAGAATTTATAGCAAAAGTTGGCTTTGACCCTATCTATGGTGCTAGACCGCTAAAGAGGGCATTATATGAAGAGATAGAAGATAGATTAGCAGAACTCATCTTAGAAGGGAAAGTCAAAGAAGATAGCAAAGTTAGCTTCTATACAGAAAATGATGAAATAAAGGTAAAAATAAACTAAGCGTGGGAATCCCCACGCAAACTTGTCATCTAAATAGATTCTAAAGTAAAACTATCTTTTGTTATAATTACTAAAAGCTAGAATAAAGGGCGTATATGTTTAATGGCAAGAGCATTTTAATTACCGGTGGAACTGGGAGCTTTGGTAAGCAATACACAAAAACACTACTTGAGAGATACAAACCCAAAAAAATAGTCATCTTCTCTAGAGATGAGTTAAAGCAATATGAAATGGCACAAACTTATAATGATTCTTGTATGAGATATTTTCTAGGTGATGTAAGAGATGAAAATAGACTAAAAGAAGCAACAATAGGAATCGACTACATAATCCATGCAGCAGCATTAAAGCAAGTCCCAGCAGCAGAATACAATCCAACAGAATGTATAAAAACAAATATCTATGGCGCACAAAATGTAATTAGTGCTGCACTAGCAAACAATGTCCAAAAAGTAATAGCACTATCCACAGATAAAGCCGCAAATCCAATAAACTTATATGGCGCAACAAAACTAGCAAGTGATAAATTATTTGTAGCAGCAAACAACATAGCAGGGCTTAGACAAACTAGATTTTCGGTTGTTAGATATGGCAATGTTATAGGCTCTCGAGGTTCTGTTGTACCATTATTTTTAAAGTTAATTAACGATGGTGCAAAAAAGATTCCAATAACTGATGTTGAGATGACTAGATTTATGATTACATTGCAACAAGGCGTGGATTTTGTACTAAAAAACTTTGAAAGAATGTTTGGAGGTGAGACATTTATACCAAAGATTCCATCAATGAAAATAACAGAAGTAGCAAATGCTCTAGCACCAAACTTGCCACACAAGATAATAGGGATAAGACCGGGAGAGAAGATTCACGAAATAATGTGTCCTAGTGATGATTCTCACATTACTTATGAGTTTAGCGATCATTTTGTAATAGCACCAACAATACAATTTAGCTTTATAACTGACTTTAGCAAAAATGCACTCGGAGAGTGCGGGAATCTCGTAAAAAGAGGCTTTGAATATAACTCTGGCACAAATACACAATGGCTAAGCAAAGAGGAGTTTTTAGAGCTAATTAAATAAAGTTTAGGGGGATTTATGGACTTTATACCTTATGGGAAACAAGAAATATTACAAGAAGACATCGATAGTGTTGTTAGTGTTTTAAAATCACCATTTATAACTCAAGGTCCAAAAGTATTAGAGTTTGAAGAAAAAGTAGCAAAATATGTGCATGCAAAATATGCCATAAGCACAAATAGTGCAACTTCTGCATTGCATATTGCATGTCTTGCTTTGGGACTTAAAAAGGGTGATTTTCTATGGACTAGCCCTATTAGCTTTGTTGCTTCTAGCAATTGCGGGGTTTATTGTGATGCTAAGGTTGATTTTATAGATATAAATTCAAAGACATACAACATAGATATAGACTATTTAGAATCTAAACTTAAAAAAACAAAAAAACATAAACTCCCAAAAGTAATTGTAGCTGTGCATTTTGCTGGACAAAGTTGCGACATGGAGGCTTTATATAAACTATCATTAAGATATGGATTTAAAATCATTGAAGATGCCTCACATGCATTAGGTGGGAGATATAGGGGAGATAAAATTGGTGGTTGCAGATATAGCGATATATCTATCTTTAGCTTCCACCCAGTAAAACCAATCACAACAGGGGAAGGCGGGATAGCAACGACAAACAATCAAGCACTAGCTAAAAAAATGCAAATACTAAGAAGCCATGGCATCACAAAAAACATAGAAGAGTTTGATAATCCTAAAAAAGATTCTCCTTGGTATTACGAACAACAAATCTTGGGATTCAACTATCGCTTAAATGATATATCAGCATCTTTAGGAATCTCTCAATTAGAAAGACTAGATTCATACACATACAAGCGAAACAAAATTGCAGAAAAATACAACAAAAAGCTAGAACACTTGGAAGTAATCACTCCATTTGTTACATCTTACAACTATAGTGCATACCACTTATACCCTATTTTGCTTACAAAAAATAGCGAAATATCACGAAAAAAATTAGTAAAAAAATTCCTAGATTCAAAAATAGGAGTGCAAATACACTATATCCCCATACATTTACAACCATTCTATGCAAGATTTGGCTTTAAGAAGGGTGATTTTAAAGAAGCAGAAAAATATTATAAACACACTATATCTTTACCTATATTCCCAAGCCTTAGCGATGATGAGCAAGATAGGGTGATTAAAATATTAGAACAATGTGTAGCAAAAAAATAAATAGCATCTGCATAATACCTGCTAGAGGTGGAAGCAAAAGAATCCCTAAAAAAAATATCAAAGATTTTTTAGGTAAGCCAATAATTGCATATAGTATAGATAATGCAATCAAAAGTGGAATCTTTGATGCAGTATATGTATCAAGTGATGATGATGAGATTTTAGAAGTTGGATTAAAATTTGGTGCAACCCCGTTAAAGAGAGATTCTAAGTTAAGCGATGATTATACTGGCACAAGAGAAGTAATAGAAGATGCGATAAACAAGCTAAGCTTCAGTGGTATTGCATGCTGTTTATATGCAACAGCACCACTTCTAAAAAGCGAAAAACTAAAAGAAGCATTTAATGTCGTTGATGATAATTATGTGCTTAGCGTTGTAGAATATAGCTATTCTCCATTGAGATCATTTATGATACAAAATGGCAAAAATGAAATGTTGTTTAAAGATAGGTTCAATATGCGTTCTCAAGACCTAAATAGCATATATCATGATGCAGGACAATTTTATTTTGCTAAAAGTAGCACATGGATTACTAAGCATAATATATTTGAAGATTCTAAAAGCATAATATTAGACGAGCTAGAAGTACAAGACATAGACACTCTAAATGACTGGAAATTAGCAGAAATGAAATATTCACTGCTATACAGATAATGGTATAAATAATTGAGGTATATTTGTAAGATGAGTGCTTAGATTCTCAACATTTGTTAATGATCTCCATATAGGCTTTTTTGCTTCTTCTTTTTTAAGAGGTATTATTTGGATTGTATGCTTTTCGTTATTTAGCCATATTATTGGGTTTAGTGTGTTTGAGGTTATTGTTTCTATCTTTTTTTCGAATATTTTTGCGATTCTATTGTAGTAATCTATCGCATCTTTATGATACTTTGAATCTATATCAAAATCATATAGCTTGATTTTCACTCCTATTTGCGTAGAAAAGTCAAACACAACAGATGATATTTTTTCAGATTCTTGTATTTTATCCGGTATTACAACTGCACTATCTGTAAGCTCATATAAAGGCGTGTTACCAAGCTTTAAGAGAGGAATCCCTAAATCAAATAAAAATCTTTTGCTAGTAGCAAAAAGTCGACTATTTAAAATAATTAGTCCTATATTTTTATTAGCCCTATCCCTGTTTATTATTTTCTTTAACGAGGTTTCATAATATTCTATATGCCATGTGACGTTCTCTTTATTTAGGTTTTCATTTGTTTTTATATTTTGTAAATCATCAAAATTAGCTGGATTAAAAAAACACAAATGGAATCTCTTGTTTTTAAATTTATTAAAAAGCCATAAACCTTGATCAATAATTAACTGCAAATTCTCATTATCTTGCAAATCACAATAAAGCACGACATCTCTGCCAAACGGTGTTGGGAACTGCCCTATTTCATCTTTGATCCTATAATATATGTCCCATAATATCTTGGGTTCTCCAACTAAAAGCAAAGAATCGTTTGGAAAAATTACGCTTGAATTTATTGGCAACAAAAAATCATTGTTTCTATAAATTGCAACTATCTTCCACTTTTTTTGTTTTATAGATCCTATTGCCCTATATGCATATGGACTACCTGAAGGCACACTTACCTGCATTATCTCACCTTGACCTAAGCCTATATACTTTGCAGTTCTAGGGACATTTGGGAATCTCTCAAAGAGCTTAGCACTAAGGACACTTGATTCATCTACCACAGTAAGCATTGAATCTTCGCCTTTTAACTCTATCTTACCAAGCATTGTGATTTGTATGTTTTTACTATAATTCCTAATAGTTTCATAAATAATATCCCTATCGTCATTTACTATAATGTAACAATCAGTAATCTGCGGATCTAGTATTTCTCTTAATTTTCTAGTTGAGCTTGGATCAAAGTTGTGATTTTCAACATAATCACTGCTTATATCTGGCAGCAACAATGGATCTTGTGATACAAAAATCTGATAATTTTGCTCTATATGCTTACTGCTTAGTGTCATTACAAATTCTTTTGCTACAATTCCATCTAAAATAAGCAGTATTTTTCGCATATATTCCCCTAAAAATCGTTTGCAAAAATTTAGCAAAAAAAGGTTGAAAATGATATTTAATTTGCAAAAAGTAGATGGCAATGCTAGAGCCGGGACTTTAAACCTACCACACGGAATAGTAAATACACCAGTTTTTATGCCTGTAGGCACACAAGCCAGCATTAAGGCACTAGACTTTAAAGATATGCTAGAACTAAATACACAAATCATTCTTGCAAACACTTATCACTTATATCTTCGTCCGGGAGAAAAAATAGTAAAAGATTTAGGAGGATTGCATGGTTTTAGCAAATTTCCAAATAATTTTCTAACAGACAGCGGTGGATTCCAAGCATTTAGCCTATCAAATAATGTAAAAATAAACGATGAAGGAATAATTTTTAAAAGCCACATTGATGGGAGCAAGCATCTATTTACCCCTAAAAAAGTGCTAGAGATAGAATATGACTTAAATAGTGATATTATGATGATTTTAGATGATTTAGTAGGGCTTCCAGCAACAAAAGAAAGACTAAGAGAATCTATAAACAGAACCACAAAATGGGCAAAAGAAGCAATAGAATTCCACAACCAAACAAAACAACAAAGAGAAGTGGAAAATAAAATCTTTGCCATAGTGCAAGGTGGGGTGGACATGGAGTTTAGAACAGCAAGCGCTAGGGATTTGACATCACTTTGTGATTTTGACGGATATGCAATAGGTGGTCTAGCAGTAGGTGAGCCAAACTCTCAAATGTATGACACAATAGAATTTACAACACCTCTATTGCCAAGAGATAAACCACGATATTTAATGGGAGTTGGAACTCCACAAGATATAGTTGAGGCAATCAAAAGAGGGGTTGATATGTTTGATTGTGTAATGCCAACTAGAAACGCAAGAAATGGCACACTTTTTACAAATTTTGGCAAAATATCTATAAAATCACCAAAATACAAGACAGATTCAAGCCCAGTTGATACAAAATGTTCTTGCTATACATGTAAAAATCATAGCAGAGCATATTTGCACCACTTATTTAAAGCAGGGGAGATAAGTTATTTTAGACTTGCAAGCATTCACAATATCGCATATTACTTAAGCCTAACTACAAGAGCTAGAGAAGCGATATTAAACAATAACTTTGAATCTTTTTATAAACAATTTTACGATTCATTAGAAAAGTAAAAAGAATATCAACAAAGTTTATTAAAGCATTTAAATAATATAATCAAATTTATTTTTGGTTTTTGTGAGGTTATAGAATTGTTAGAATGGAATGAAGAATTTGGTATAAAAAATCAACACTTAGACGAACAACATAAAAAATTCCTACAACGAATCTTAGAAGCATACGAACTATCACAAAGCAAATCAGAGGCTAAAAAATCTGCACTAGTATCGTTAATTGGAGTTGTAACAGAAGAGCTAAAAGAGCACTTCAAAGATGAAGAAACATACATGAAGCATACTAGCTATCCATTCTTAGAATCCCATGCTACACTCCATAAAGAAATGCTAGTAAATATAAGCAAATTATCTACAAATATAGATGATGTAGATGTCGCTGGAACAGAATTTTATGAGTTTTTAAAATCATGGTTTATAACGCATGTATTAGGAGAAGACAAACAAATAGAATCTTATAGAAACAGACTAAGAGATGTAAAAGAGATTCCGTATAGCCTTGAAACCCAAACAAGCATACTAGCTGAAAGCCATGACATAGAAAACGAGCCAAAATATTTATATATCTGCTTATGCCATTTAAAAGAATTTGAAGTATGTGAAGCACTACATAAACTAATGCAAACAGAAAGCACATTCATTCGTTGCAAAACATGCAAACAACCTCTAATACACAGAGATGATTCACTAGATGATGAAGATAATTTTGAAACATTAGCAAAAAAATATTTTAAACAATTCTAGGGATAAAAAATGAGGTTTGCACCAAAAGGATTCAAAACTTTTAATGATGTTAGCAATCTAAAAAATCTACTAATAGAACAAAAAAAGCAATTTCAATGCGAAATTGACTTTTATTTACTTGAAGTAAAAACAATATACGCAAAAAAAGGCGAAACTAAATATAAATCAATAGCAGATATAGGAATCTTCAACAAAAATTCTAACTTTATTTCAAACATAACCATAAGGCAACTTTACAAAATAGAAATATGCAAAAAAGAAGAAAAGCCACCTAGGACATTTGGATTTAAGCTATTCCCCGGTGAGAACACAACGCTTAGAGCAATACTCCTATGCAATAATCAAATAAAATATCACAAGGATATAAAAAGCGAGATATACCAAGAGCTATACAAAACAATGATTTTACAAGGCTACTTGGTAGGGATTCGAGAATATGGCAAACTATCCTTACAAATCGATAAATTTATAAAGGATTTAGAAAACAAAAAAATAGAACCAAAGACGATATTAAATATCGGTGTTGGCGTAGCTAGCAAAGAAGGTAGAAGTGGCGATATTAAAATCTATCATGAGCTAAAAAGCGAATCTGAAATAAATGGAGAAGAAAATACTAGCGAAGAATTTAGCCCAAGACTATGTATAAATGCAGTCAGAAAAGGCGATTTGCTATTTGAATACATAAAACCAATAAGTGGCAACATAGGAAGAGACTTAAAAGGAGAAATCCTTCCTATAAAACAAATAGTGACAAATACTCCAAAAATAGATTCAACTATAAGACTAAGGGAAGATACGCAAATAATAAAATATCAAGCAGGCAAAGACGGATTCTTCAAAGAAGTAGCACCACTTAGCTTTAGCATTGTAGATGAGCTAGATATGAATCAGCCAAAAGAGGGCGGAGCAAAAACCCTAAATATGAGTGGTTCTACACATTCTAACTCAAAAATAACAACAGATATTGCATATATAGATTCTCATAGAGGTTCTATAAAGGCGAATGTAGTAGTAATTGATGTGCTCGAAAAGGGTGTTGTAGAGGCAAAAGTTGCATACATTAACAACACTCTTGGCGGGACGATTATTGCAGATTACATATACATAAAAGAGGTTCGATCATATAATGAAATATATCCTAGGTACTCTCTAATAGTTGATAACATAGTTGGTGAGCATAATACATTTGAGCTAAACCCTACTAAGTTTGCATTCTCAAGACGTGATAGAGTAGAGTATGTGATGCTATCAGACCAAATAAGAATAAGACTAAGACATTTAAAGAAATTAATGGACGAGGTATATTCATATCTATTAGCTTCGCAGGGCAAAACACACAAAATAAAGCAAGACAATAAAGATGAAAAGTTACCTAAGAATCTGCAAAGCATAGTTGATCAATACGATAAATCACTTGAAAGATATCAACAATATTTAGAAGAATACAGAGAAATTGCAAATCTATACTATACAAATGAAGTTAGACTAAAAAATATAGATGAAGCGGCATTAAAAACAAAAATGATAATAAGGGGCGACATTTCTGAAGCAGAAACCATTGTTAAATTCAAAATATATAATGGCAATAGAGAAGAGCTACTAAAGTCTGTTCTCAGCAAAGAAGCTCCAGCCAAATTGCTAGAAGTAATCAAAGATGGTGATTTTTATAGGCTAAAAAGCGAAGATTCTTATGATCCAAACTATCTACAATGGATAGAAAAGCTAAAGCCACCAAAACCAGATTAATGCTACATAGGGGGGAGTAATGAGAAAAGAGATTTCATTTATATTTTCTATTATTACAGAGTTGCTTGAAGAATCCTCGCCAAACATTAGTGAAATATTTAAAGAAATATGCACTACAAATGACAAATCAAAACAAGAACTAATACAATCTCTATCAAACACCGAAATATCACATCTAATAAAAGCACTAACGCTATATCATTTATTATTTAACATAATAGATGAAATCAATAGCATAAAAACACATACTTCAATAAAAAGTGTCGTAGATGAACTAAACAAACAAAACTATACAAATATACAAGACACATTAAAAAGACTAAAATTTTATCCCGTATTTACCGCACACCCAACAGAATCACTAAGAAGAACATTTTTAGAGAGTTATCATCAAATGTATAACGACATTGAATCTTTTCTAAAATATGACAACAAAGAGGCATTAGAACATCTAAAATATAGGCTAAGCCTCTTATGGTATAGCAAAATAGTAAGGGAAGAAAAAATTGAAGTGCTATTTGAACTTGATAATTTGCTTTATTTTATGGAAAGCTCCATTTTGCAAAGTGGCACAAAGGTGCTAATAGAAATAGAAAACATACTGCAAACAAAGCTCAAAAAATCACCAATAAAGCTAGGAAGCTGGATAGGTGGAGATAGAGATGGAAATCCATTTGTAAATAATAAAACAATGCTAGAAGCAGCAAAGATTCAACACAAAACCATAATAGAACACTACATAAAAATAGTAAGCAAGTTAGAAAGAGAACTATCATGCTCACTAGATTATATAAAGCCAACAAAAGAGCTACTAAAAAGCATAGAACAAGACAAAGACCTCTTAAGCCAAACTGCAAAGAAACTCTTCTTAAATGAGCCACTAAGAGCAAAACTTAGCATAATCAAAGCAAAACTAAACAACAAGATTCTAACTTTAAATATTCCAAATCCACAAAGCATAGACAACCAACAAACATACAAAAACCACAAAGAGCTAATAAAAGACATAGATATGCTACTAGATTCTGTAAATCCTCGAAGTGGGGCATATTTAAGAGAATTTAGAGCATTGGTATTGTTAGCTGGATTCCATTTAATGCAGCTAGACTTTAGAGAGCATAGAGATAAATTCTATCTAGCGTTAAATGAGATATTTATAATACTAGGATACACACATGAGAATATACTAAATCTACCAAAAACACAAAAAATAGAAATATTAAATAAAGCCTTAGATGAACCAATTATAAACCTAAATAAACTATATGACAAACTATCTAGCGATAGTAGAGAGCTTGTATGGGCATTTGTCAATTTTAAGTGGATTAAGGAAAATATTTCAGATTCTGCTATTGATTCATGTATTGTATCAATGACAAAAAATGCTGAAGATTTACTATGTGTATTGTGGTTTGCAAAGCAATCAAAACTATGGCAAGAAGATAAAAAAACAAAAATCTCAATTTCACCACTTTTTGAAACCATAAATGACTTAGAAAACGCACCAAAAATAATAAGCGAACTTGCACAAAATAAACATTATGCAAACTACCTAAAATCACGCAAAAACTACCAAGAAATAATGATAGGATATTCAGATTCAAGTAAAGATGGCGGAATCTTTGCTAGTAACTATTTTTTAAGAAAGGCAATTTATAGTCTTCTATCTTTAGAAAAATCTCTTGGAATTAAATTCAGACTATTTCATGGTAGAGGAGGGAGTGTCAGCAGAGGTGGCTTAGCATTAGAAGATGCGCTAATTGCAGCTCCAAACAATAGTGTAGCTGGGTTTTTCAAGGTTACAGAACAAGGCGAAGTAATAAGTGCAAAATATCTAAATCCTAAAAAAGCCAAGAGAAGCTTTGATATTGCAATATCTACCATACTAAAAAAATCAATCTATGATCTTTATAAACAAGAAAATAAAAGCGATAAATACGAAAAACTCTTAGAGAGCATAAGCACACACTCATATAATACATACAGAAAGCTAGTATATGAGGATAAAAACTTTATAGAATATTTTAAAGTCGCAACTCCAATAGAATTCATCTCACAGCTAAACATAGGATCACGCCCAAGCAAGAGAAAAAATACTCAAAAAATAGAAGACTTAAGAGCTATTCCTTGGGTGTTTTCATGGATTCAAAATAGATCAATCCTCCCAGCATGGTATGGCATAGGAAGTGCCCTAGAAGCAAACAAAAATGAAGACTTACAACAATGCTACAAAGAAAATCTATTCTTCAAAACAACAATAGATAACATCTCTCAAGCATTTTTGAAAGTAGATTTAGACATAGCTAAAAAATACCATGAATTTGCAAATAATATCCCGCAAAGTAAAAATATATGGAAAAGCATAGAAAATGAATACAAGCTAACACTAAAGTGGCTATGCTTTATAAGGGGTGAAAAATCACTACTTCAAAACACTCAAGCAAGAGAATCAATATTACAAAGAAAGGAATTTTTAAAAAATCTTAGCTTTTGCCAAATATACTTAATAGAATCATATAAAATACAAAAGAACTCTAAGACAAAAAAGATTATACTAAGCCAGATAATCACAACAATAGTTGGCATAGCTCAAGGGATAAGGAATACAGGATAATGGTAAAATTAACGATATTAATGCCAAATTACAATAATGCGACATATATAGGACAAGCTATAGATTCTATCTTAATGCAAAAAACCAGATATCAATACAAAATAATAATAAGTGATGATGCTTCAAGCGATGATAGCCTAAAAATAATTGAATTATACAAACAAAAATACAAAAATACAATCAAAGTCCTAAAACAAAAGAGGAATCTTGGATTAACACTAAATATGCTAAAGCTATACAATGAAGCTAAAAGTGAATATTTTTGTGTGCTAGATAGTGATGACTACTGGACAGATGAACTAAAAATAGAAAAGGCACTGAGCTTCCTAGAGGAACATAAAAACTATACAAGCTATCAGGGCAAAACGCTAATCAAACAAGATGGTACAGAAAAAATATATATGGACTACACAAACAATCATACATGTTTATTTTCTCAATATCTAACAAAAAGCGAAAAACAACAATACATGCAAATAAGTGGGGGGGGGGGGCAAGACAATATAATAAATGCTCCAATATCATTTCCAACTATGGGACATACTTCTAGTTCCATTTTTAGAAATATAGCCTTACATACAAAACATACGCAAGATTTTTTTAAAAAAGCCACACGATATGATATGTATGGCGGAGATAGCTTTAGAAACTTATTGCACTTAATATATGGATGTTCATACCATAGCACAGATGTTGATAGTGTGTATAATATGCATGGAAGTGGAGATTGGAGTGCTAATAATGACGATTTGCAAACTTATAGAAATGCTGTATTTTGGCATGATTTTTGGGGGTTTAGTGGCAAGAAATTTTTATTATTTATATCTACATCATATGACCTTTTTATAGGCATGGTAAATAAAACAGACGAAATAAAATACACAAAAAACGATAACCCCAAGAAAAAAATCCCACAAATGCTACGCAATTATAATGAAAACATGGAAGCTATAATCAATCTTTTAAAAAGATACCCAAATGCATAGCAACAATATACTAATAACAGGTGGTGCAGGCTATATTGGTGCATCTTGCGCTTATTATTTTTTAAAGAATACTTCTTGCAATGTATTTATAATAGATGACTTTAGCACTGGATATATGGAAAATATAAAGGCACTAGATGACTTTAAGCATAAAATCAAACTCTATACCTCATCTGTAGGAGACAAAAATACCCTAGAAGAGGTATTCTCACATGATATAGATTGTGTTCTGCACTATGCAGGTTCCTTGCTGGTAAGCGAAAGCACAGAAAAACCAATACAGTACTACAAAAACAATGTAACAAATATGATAACCCTCCTAGAAATGTGCGATAAATATAAAGTCCCAAGACTTATCTTTAGCTCTTCTGCTACAATATATGGAGAACCACTATACACACCAATTGACGAATCGCATCAAATCTCACCAATAAATCCATATGGGAACACAAAGCAAATAGGAGAAAAGCTACTTAGTGATTATGCCAATTCAACAAATAATTTCGAATTTGTAACCTTACGATACTTTAATGTCGCAGGCTCATTAATAAACAATGGGATAAACATAGGACAAAGAGGGATTGCCACACATCTAATAAAAATTGCTTCTCAATGTGCTATAGGCTACAAAGAAGCAATAGATATCTTTGGAAATGACTATAACACAAAAGATGGCACTTGCATTAGGGATTATATAAGCATACAAGACTTGGCATTAGCGCATATAAAAGCATACGAATATCTAAAAAATGGTGGAAAAAGTGATGCATTTAATGTTGGATATGGACGTGGATATAGTGTAAAAGAGATCCTAAATATAACCAAGAAAGTGAGTAATACTAATTTTACATGCAATATAAAACCACGAAGAAATGGAGATCCTAGTATCCTAGTAGCAAATAATGCGAAAATAAGAGAAAAAATGGGCTGGAAAGCAAAATTTGACAATATTGAAGAAATAATAAAAAGTGCTTATAAGTTTGAAAAAATGCTAAATGGGGATTTGAAAAAATAGTTAATATTCTTATAGCGAAATTTCATGCTATATGAATGAAGCATTAACCTACTAGCCCCAAAATACTCTATACGCTTAGAATCGCTCATACAAGTAAAATTGCCACCCTCTATAAACTCACTATCTAAATACTCTCTCACCTTAAAGTCCTCACAACCATAAAGTGGGTCGCCAAGTATTGCGTGGTTTATAGAATGCAAATGCACTCTTATTTGATGTGTGCGACCGCTATAAAGTCTAACTTTTAATAAAGTATTATTAAAAATATGTCCTAAAATTTCAAATTCACTTTTTGAATCTTTAAATGAAAAATTTGCAGAATCTTTTGTGCATATATTGCCATTTAGATTCTCTCCTAAAAATACGCTTCTAATGCTTAAATCTCTGCCCTTTGCCTGTGTGCTAATTGGCACAGAAATACAAAAATCTCTACTTAAATACCCTCTGCAAAGGGCCAAATATTCTTTAGAGATGAGATTTTTTGCAAACATATCCCCAAGCTCTCTTATGCTATCTTTATGCTTACCAACTAGCACAAGTCCGCTAGTTTCCTTATCTATCCTATGTATCAAACTAGCATCATTTCCACAATGACTTCTTATCTCATCAACTAAGCTTTTATGATTAAATCTCCCCTTAGGGTGAATTAATAGCTTCTCTGGCTTATCAAAAACTATAAAATCATCATTTTCAAAGACAGCTTTAACACCAAGCCTATTTGGCTTAAAGACTAGCACATCTACAAAGTTCTCTAAAAGTTTATTTTTGTCATTATTCCCCAAAATATCGCCATTATAGACAACTCTGCCTTTATTTATATATCTTTGTGATTGTGCCATGCTAAGCTTTAAAGTATCCATTAAGAATCTAAAAGCCTTTATAGGCTCTTGTATATAAAATCTCTCTAAGATAAATGGCACTAAATCTCTCTTAATGCACCACTTATATCGATATGGCAGTATCCATTTGGATTTTTTTGTAGATATTTTTGATGATAAGATTCTGCAGGATAGAAGTTTTCTAATAGCATAACTTCAGTTACTATTTTTTGCTTAAGTGATATTTGATATTTTGCTACAAACTCCAATACAAATTCTAGTGTAGCAGAATCTTGTGTGTAGATTCCGCTTCTATATTGCTCTCCTATGTCATTTCCTTGATAATTTAGTGCAAAAGGATCAATAATGCTAAAAAATCTACGCAATATTTCATCTAAAGATAAAATGCTATCATCATAATAAAGCTCCAATGCTTCAACGGCACCACTACTTCCACTGCATACTAGCTCATAACTTGGGTTTTTGACTTTAGAGTTTGCATACCCAACGCTAGATTTAATACTACCTTTAAGCAAATCAAAATAACCTTGAATCCCCCAAAAACAACCTCCAGCTAGATATATAACGCTCTTCATCAAAAAATCACACTAACAATAATTGAAGGATATTTTTTAGTTCTTTTAAACATCACTTTTCTTAGTGCGTTTTTTATCTCGTTTTCCATTGCTTTTTGGCTATTATATAGCTCTTTTTTGCAATTTTTCAAAAATAGCTCAAAAAACTCCTCTATTTCTTTGTTGAATCCCATAGTTTCCTTATTAGACACTATGCCCATAGAGTGTATTTTTGGCTTTTCTTTTAATGATTGCTTATTTTTATCAATTTGAACTACAACGCATAAGATTCCATTTTCAGCCAAGTTTTGTCTATCTAAAACTACATCATTAGATATTGTTGAATTTACTTGGTTGTCAATATATGTTTTGCCTGTTTTTACACTCTTTACCTTACGCATATAATTGTGAGCAATCTCTACTTGATCGCCATCTTCCATAAGATAGATATTTTTCTCATTTACACCACAAGAAATAGCGGTTTCTTTATGCTTTAAAATGTGGTTATACTCCCCATGCACTGGCAAGAAAAACTTAGGCTTTACAAGACGCAACATTAGCTTTTGTTCCTCTTGCGCTGCATGTCCACTTGTATGAATCTCGCTAAAATCTTGGTAATACACCTTAGCACCAGATTTTGTAATGAAATTTATAACATTTGATACAGCACCTTCATTTCCTGGAATCGCCTTTGCAGAGAGGATTACCACATCGCTTTCTTTGATTTTTATGTGTCTGTGCTCATCTGTTGCCATTCTATATAATGCACTCATGGTTTCACCTTGACTGCCGGTAGTAACTATTAGCACTTCTTCATCTGGGTATTTTGCTACTTCATGTGCTTCGATAAATATATTTTGTGGCAAGTCAATATAGCCTAAAGTTCTAGCAATTTCTAAGTTTTTCTCCATAGAACGCCCAATAACGGATACCTTTCTGCCATATTTGATTCCATGTTCTATTGCTTGATATACTCTATGGATATTTGAGCTAAATGTGCTCATAATCACTCTTCCCTTAGCACGAGAGAATAGTAAATCAAATGCAGGTCCAACACTTGCTTCACTTGGTGTATAGCCACTTTTATGTGAGTTTGTAGAATCACTTAATAACAATAAAACTCCTTGCTCACCATAATGTGCAATTCTATTTAGATCTGTTGGATAGCCATCAATTGGTGTATGATCTATTTTAAAGTCTCCAGTATGGAAGATTAATCCTGCTTCTGTTTTGATAGCTAAAGCACTAGAATCTACAATAGAATGCGTAATATGAATCCATTCAATTTCAAACTCTCCGATTCTAATAGGCTTCCTTTTCTCCACTGCTCTAAAGAGTGAGCGATATTTTTTAAGCCCATGCTCATCAAACTTAGAACCAATAAGCCCTAGTGGTAGTGGTGTGCCATAGATAGGAAACTGATATTTTTTAAAGAGATATGGCATAGCACCGATATGATCTTCATGTGCGTGAGTGATTATAATCCCTGCAATTTTGTCTTTAATCACTTCTAAATAACTAAAATCAGGCACTAAAATATCAACCCCATGCATACTAGAATCTGGAAAGCTCATACCCGCATCAATGATGATTGCAGAGTTTTGCGTTTCAATCACAGTCATATTCCCGCCAATCTCACCTAGCCCACCAATAGGAGTTATTCTAACCTTGCCATTTGGATTTACATGCACTTGAGAATGCGGAGTTAGCGTATTGTGATGAATCTTAGCATTTATATCAACAACCCTCTTTAGCTCTGTGTTATTTTCCTTTGGAGCTTGTCTGTTGCCATGCTTTGCTTTGTCTGTATTTTTAAATTTTTGATTATATCTAGGCTTAGATTCTTGATTTTTATCTTGTGTTCTCTCTTTGTTTTCTCTGTTTTCTCCCTTATTATGTGGGCGAAATCTCCTCTTTGGTCTTTGTTCGTTTGGTTTTGTTTCATTTTGTTTATTTTCTTCCATGTTCCGCTCTTTTATAAAAATTTCAAAAGTCGGTGATAAGTATCTGTATCCACTTCATGAGGTCTTGAATTTATCGGTATATTTAGTTTCTGCAAAATATCCTTAGCATTTTTATAAGTTTTGCTAAGGTTGTTTAACAATGTCTTTCTTGGGCTAGTAAAAGCAATTTTTAGCATTGCTTCTAGCTTGTCTAAAGATTCATAATTTTTTGTCTTTTGTATTAAAAATACTGCTGAAGTTACTTTAGGTGGAGGGCTAAATGCCTCTTTTGGAACAGAGAATAAATAACTGGCCACTCCTACACTTTGCGTCAAAATACTCAATGCTCCAAAACTAGAGCCAAATACATCAGCACAAAATTTCTCTGCAACTTCCTTTTGTGTCATAACAACACAGCCCTTACAAAAAGGATCTTTTAACACCT
Organism: Helicobacter ibis; assembly: GCF_027859255.1. Classification (NCBI taxonomy): domain Bacteria; kingdom Pseudomonadati; phylum Campylobacterota; class Epsilonproteobacteria; order Campylobacterales; family Helicobacteraceae; genus Helicobacter; species Helicobacter ibis. Next base: position 108,410 of record NZ_JAQHXR010000003.1, on the reverse strand, counting down.
TTACAATAAGTAAAGTAGCAATATAATAAGGAAGATTCGAAACCAAAAAATATTTCTCGTTTTCTAAAGTCTCCCCTTTCCAATACTCAAGTATATCTCCTAGCTTTAGCTGCAATTGCTTTGATTTTAGAGCATCACTAAAACGCCTCTGCAAATGCGGCACAAGCTCCATATCGACCTCATACGCAGTGATACTTCCTAAGCTTAATAGCTTATTTGTTAAATCACCTAAGCCAGCCCCAATTTCTAATATTTTATATTGTCTCACATCTTTGGGAATGGATTGGATAATCTGTGTTAAAATAATTTCATCTTGCAAGAAGTTTTGCCCAAAACGCTTCTTAGCTACTACATTTGCACCTATGATAACCCTTAGATTCTAAAATTATTCAATTATATCACAAATATTTCCACTTTTTGTGATACATATCTTTTCGCTACTAAATTTATCAAAAATCTCTAAAATTACATTTTCTTTTGGACGAGAAATACCAACATTAACAATCTTGCACACTAAAAACCCAAAATCATCAAACAAGATTCTATTGCTCTCCCCACAGCCACCGCTTATTTTTATATCAACAATCCCATATCTACTAGAAATAGCCAAACTTCCATCTCTTAGAGCATTAGCAAACTTTGAATTATTATAATTATAAACACTTAAATATTTTGAATCTATCGGACTTCTAGCTATTTCAAAAGAATCCATAGGTCTATCATCAAAATTCTTTGTCTTAGAATCTCTGGCACTATCACTAAAGATAGAATAACTCCAGCCAATATCTTTTAATTTATTAAATTGAATCCTATAAAAACTTTGTTTATATTTTTTCATTTCTTCACTACAAAAATCACTTTTGCAAAACTTATATTGTGTAATTTCCTTGCTATTTTGCAATGCCAAATATTTTGTGTATTGTATATGTTTTACTATCTGATTTTTTGCTAGGTGCAGTTTTGAATGAGGATATAAAACATAACCAATAGATGCTAAGATTCCAACAATAACAATAAAAAGCAGAATCTCAAATAAGCTAAATGCCCTATTCCACATAGAATCTAACTATTTCTTTATTGTGGTATATAATTGGCACTGGTCTAAAGTTCTCCTTTTTTATATAGCTAAGCTCTCTATCTCCTCTATCTATCCCATAGAATCTAAGTCTTTCTTGCAAAGGCACATCTGTCTTTACACTATAGATTCCTCGAATCTTCAAACTCTCGCTTAATTCCTTTGCTATATAGTGTCTAAGTGCGAAATTATCACTATAAGGCATTACCAAAAACAATAGCTTAGATACAAAAATACTAGAAGTAAAAATTATAAGCACAATAAAAGACACAACAAATGGAATCTTATATCTAGCTCTAAATTGTGGCAACCTAACTCTAAGCCCAGATAAAAATAGTAACACCATAAAAGGCAAGAAACACAAAAGCAATGGAGCATAATTTTGCGTATCTATCTTTTGTCTTAATGATACAAATAATATAAACAAAAGTGCGACAATAGCGATATAAAATCCAAGTGGTTTTTCTTTTTTATTTGCGAATCTATAAAGGCTATATAAAAAATACACAAAAATAAGTGGAGAAAAAATAAGCATCAAATGCCCCATAGTATCAGCAAAATATCCTCTAGGATACCCACCAATATCAATCCCAAAAATATAAGAATTAACCCCAAAGCCAATAAGTGAGACAAAAATCAATATAGTATTTTTATTGCTAATACCATAAAAAATCAAAGCCAAAAAAATAATAGAAAAACTCTCATCTAAGAACATTAAAAATACAAGTAGCCAATATGGAATCTTGTTATATCTTTGATACAAAAAACACAACAAAAGAGTAAAAAAAATCGTAATATTTACTTCTAACACAAGCAATGCCCCAGCATTAATGCCGGGCAAAAGCATAAACAAAATAGTGCAAAATAGCGAATCTTTATCGTTTTTCAAATTGCTTCTAGCATATAAAAACATAAGCACTATATTAAATATGTGTAATATTAAAAAAAAGATTCTAAGACCAAAGTCATTTTGACCAAACAAATACACGCCAAAACGCGATAAATACGCACTTGGTGTAGTGCCATTAAAAAATGCTAAAGTTTCATGGTAGCTTATGCTTAAATTTGACCAAAACCAGCAAAGCAAAGCAACATGCAATAAAATAGCCAAAAAAAGATAACTAGAAACTCTCACTAAACTCATAGCCATTTATTCTTAGTTTATTTCTTATTAATTCTTGGTGTTCTTTGCCTTTTGTATCTAGCATAATGCTGACGCTTGCATCGCCATAAGAAGTAGAGATTCTATCAAAGTCAATCTTTACAATATTCGCCCCCAAACTTGATAGCAAATTGCTAAGTTCTTGCAAACTTCCGGGCTTATCAATTAAAGTTACACTAAACCTCATCTTTCTATGAGCTCTAACTAAGCCCTTTTCTATAATCACACCAAGCATTGTTACATCTATGTTTCCACCACTTAGCACAAGTCCTATATTTTCGTTTTTAGATATTTGAAACTTATTGTGCAAAAGTGCAGCTACGACACTAGCCCCGGCACCCTCGACTACTAGCTTTTGTTTTTCTAGCAAAAATAATATCGCCTCTGCTATTTCATAATCATCTACCATTACAATTTCATCAACACATTCTAAAATGTATCCAAAATTCTTTTCATTAACATTCTTAACAGCGATTCCATCAGCTATCGTCCGCACTGAATCTATGCGTTCTATTTCTTTTTTTAAAAACGAATGATACATAGCAGCAGCACCTTGAGCTACGACGCCTACTATTTTTGTATTAGGAATCATTTGCTTATACACAGCACCAATACCGCTTATAAGTCCACCACCACCTATTGGCACTACTATTGTATTTAGGTTATTTTCCGCTTCTATCATCTCTAAGGCTATCGTTCCTTGACCGGCTATTACCTCATCATCGGCAAATGGGTGGATAAAACATAAATTATTTTCTTTGGCATATTCTAGTGCATACGCATAAGATTCATCATAATTATTCCCCTTAAGTATCGCTTCTGCACCAAGCTCTTTTACGCCCATTACCTTTAAAAGTGGGGTAGATTCTGGCATCACAATTACTGCTTTAATACCAAAATGCTTTGCACTATATGCAACACCTTGCGCATGATTCCCAGCACTTGCTGCAATTACTCCTCGATTTTTTTCATCATCACTTAGAGTTGCTATTTTGTTAAATGCTCCCCTAAGCTTAAAAGAGCCTGTATTTTGGAGATTTTCTTGTTTTACATATACATTTGCCTCTCTTTTAGCACTAAGTCTTGGTGCAAAAGCTAACTTTGTGTTTTGCACCACTCCATTTAGCCTCCTTGAAGCGTCCATTATCTTTGATAGAGCAATCATCTAAAAAGCCTTTTGTGTTCTAGTTTTATACATAAATTTTCAACATAAAATATATCACTATTTTCTAATAACTCTTTTGATTCTTTAGATTCTATGCCTAGTTGCACCCACATGCACTTTGGCTTATTTTTTAAAGCTAATACCTCTTGTGCAATTCCAAAAATAGCCTCACTTTTTCTAAAAACATTTAAAATATCAATCCTTACATCAATTTCTTGTAGGCTTTTATATGTTTTAATCCCTAATATCTCATCATATTTTGGGTGTATTGGTATTATGTTATAGCCATTATTTAACAAATACTCCCCAACCATGTAGCTTGGTTTATTTATATCATTGCTAAGCCCTAAAATTGCTATATTTTTACTTGCTTGCAGAATCTCTTTTATCATTTTTTCTCTTTCATGTATTTGCTTAATTTTAACGCAAAAAATGATAAAATCACCAAATTACAACAAAGGTAGGCAAATGTTTGAAAGAATTGATTCAATATTAAGAGAAATAGAAGAAGCACAAGCTGAAATAAAACTACTGCTAAATATGGCAAAAATTTCATTCGTTGATTTTATAATGATAAAAAGAGGCTCACAAGATATGCCAGAAGGCTTAGGGGAATGGAATTTTCAACAAATAGACAATGAAGTAAGAAGATTAAAAGAAGCTATTGATACTTTAAACAAAATAAAAAAAGAAGTCCTAACTTGGTAAGTTTAGGTTTCTCTATTTAGATAGCTCTTTTAATTTATCCATTACTTCTTGTGCATGACCATTTACCTTTACATTTTTCCAAATATACTCTATCTTGCCGCTAGGGCTTATAATATATGTGCTTCTTAGCACTCCATAATACTCTTTGCCATATAGCTTTTTTAATCCCCAAGCATTATATGATTCTAAGACTTCTTTATTTGAATCGCTCAAAAGTGTGAAGTTTAATGAATCTTTTTCTATAAAGCTTTTATGACTTTTTATACTATCTGGGCTAACTCCAATTATAGTTGCCCCAAGAGAAGAGATTATCTTCATATTATCCCTAAAATCACACGCCTCTTGTGTGCAACCTTTAGTTTTATCTTTAGGATAAAAATAAAGCACAACAAAACTTCCAACATAATCTTTTAATGACACTTCTATTCCATCTTGATTTTGAAGCCTAAAATTTGGTGCTATATCACCTATTTTTAATTCCATTTTTACTCCTTTTTGAGAGATAATTTTTACATATTTTAGGGTAATATTACAAATTTATAATTTTTGGAGATAACAATGAGCACAATAGTAACTAGATTCCCGCCTTCACCTACTGGATTTTTACACATAGGAGGCTTAAGAACAGCACTTTTTAGCTATCTATATGCTAGAGCAAATAATGGCAAATTCCTATTAAGAATCGAAGATACAGACCAAGCAAGAAACTCAAAAGAAGCAACAGATGCAATTATAGAAGCATTTAAGTGGGTTGGAATGGACTATGATGGCGAGGTTGTATATCAAAGTCAAAGATATGATCTATATTCACAATATGTTCAAAAGTTACTAGAAAGTGGCAAAGCATATTATTGCTATATGAGCAAAGAAGAATTAGACCAATTACGAGAATCTCAAAGGCAAAGAGGCGAAACTCCAAAATACGATAATAGATACAGAGATTACAAAGGTACTCCACCTAAAGATATAAAGCCCGTAGTAAGGATAAAAGCACCACTAGAGGGAGAAATATCATTTTATGATGGAATAAAAGGAGATATGAATATAAATGCAAAAGAACTAGATGACTTCATCATTGCAAGAAGCGATGGAAGCCCAACTTATAACTTTTGTGCAGCCATAGATGATGCACTAATGGGGGTAACAGACATAATAAGAGGCGATGACCACCTAAGCAACACTCCAAAACAAATCATAGTATATGAAGCACTAGGATTTAAAGTGCCTAAATTCTACCATGTGCCTATGATACTAAACCCACAAGGGCACAAACTAAGCAAAAGAGATGGCGCTACTAATGTTATGGATTATAAAGATATGGGATACCTTCCACACGCACTCTTAAACTTCCTAATAAGGCTTGGCTGGAGTCATGGAGACCAAGAAATATTTAGCATTGATGAAATGCTAAGACTATTTAATCCAAAAGACATAAACACTGCTCCATCAGCATACAACCAAGAAAAGCTTTTATGGCTAAATAGTCAATACATAAACAAACTAAGCAATAATGAGATAAATGAACTCTTGCCAAATTATGGAGCAACAATTCCAAGCAAAGAAATACAAGACATACTTTACTCTGAAGCAAAAGAGAGGTCAAATACTCTAGTAGAGTTTGCTAACATAATAAATGAATGTCTAAATGATGAGATAAACTTTGATTCTAAAATGAAAGAAAAAATTAAAAATGATGAAAATATTCATATACTAAAAGAATTTCTAACATACACAAACACAATGACAAAGCCAAAAACCATACAAGATTCAGAAAACGAAATAAATGCTTTTGCAGATTTTCAAGGCATTAAAGCAAAAAGTCTATTTATGCCATTAAGATATGCTTTACTTGGCAAGAGCGGTGGTGTTGGCGTTGCAGTGTTATTAAGCATATTAGAAAAAGATCAAATACAACTAAGATTACAAAACGCAATTAATAGCCTATGCTAAGAGGACAATATTTTGCACTAAACTTAACAATACTAATATTAGTTGCAATAAACTTAAGAGCACCGATAACTTCAATAGGACCAATTGCAGAGATAGTTCAAAAATACTATCAAATAAGCTCATCTGAAGTTGGACTTTTAACATCGCTACCGCTTATGGCTTTTGGTATATTTTCTTTCTTTGCTATGTATTTACAAACAAGTCTTGCATTGTTTTTAGCATTAATATCAATGTTAATAGGCGAGATTCTAAGAAGCTATGGCTCACATTTCTTGCCAAACAATAGTGCATTATTTCTAGGCACTATAATAATAGGCTTTGGAATTGCAATAGGAAATGTGGTTTTGCCCATTTTTGTAAAATCAAAATTCAAAAAAAATCTATCAAAAATAATGAGTCTATATAGTCTCATTATAAACTCATCTGGTTTTTTAGGAATCTTAGTTGCCCTTCCACTAGTATTAATGTTACCAATCCCACATGCTCTTGCTACATGGACTATACTAGCCTTTATAGCATTGATTGCTTTCTTGCCATACACAAAGAATAAAAGATTATTCAAAAAGCGTAAAAGAATACAAAAGTCACAAAATTTATTTTTCTCAAAGACTGCATGGAGTGTTACTATTTTTATGGGATTCCAATGCTCTATTGCATATTGCTTGCTTGCGTGGTTTCCTACATTTATAGTAGAGAAAGGATATAGTTTGCAATATGCTTCAAACATTACTTTATTTATGCAACTAATCTCACTTCCAGCCTCTTTTATATGCCCCATACTTTTAACTAGATTCAAAGGCAAAAAAGAAGCATTATATATAGCTTGTTTATGTATATTATATTTTCTAGGATTCATATCTCTTTATTATGCAAAAGAACCTTTAGAGATATTCATATCTACATCGATAATAGCCATTCCATTTGGTGGAGTATTTGGGATTGTATTATTGTTTATCTCACAAAAAGCAATCCAAGTATCAACCGCCTCAAAGCTATCGGCTATGGCGCAAGGTATAGGATATATAATAGGTGCTATTGGACCATATCTAATAGGCAAGATTCATGATATAACTTTTAGATATGATTATGGGATATTGCTACTAGCATTATATGCTTTATTTTTACTAATTGTAGCCAGTCTTTCATATAGGGCAAAGCCTATTTAGACTTTAATAGCTTTCTTGTAATTGCGTGTGTCTTTAACCAATCTTGCAAAGGCAATAGAGGGTATCCAGCCATTTTGCTAAATGGCTTGACATCTTTTGTAATACCACTCTTTGCACCAATTTGAGAAAACTCTCCGATATGCAAATGCCCCACACTACCAGCCTGACCGCCAAGCACTACATTTCTTCCCGTGCTAGTAGAACCTGATAGTCCAACTTGAGATACAATAATACTATATTCTCCAAGCACACAATTATGTGCTATTTGAACTAGATTATCTATCTTTACACCTTTTTTGATTCTAGTCTCACCAAAAACTGCCCTATCTACTGATACATTAGAACCTATCTCTACATCATCTTCTATTATTACTACACCATTATGATATATCTTTATATGCTCCCCACTAGCAGTATGTGCATAGCCAAACCCATCTCCACCAATTACACTATTTGCATGAATTGCTACACTAGAGCATATTTTTGTATCATTGTATATACATACATTTGGATAGATAATGCAGTTATCGCCTATCTCTACATTTTCTCCTATTACAACACCAGACATAATTAGAGTATTATCCCCTATTTTGCTTCCATTGCCTATTGTTACATTATTCTTAATTACTGCACTTGTGCTAATACTAGGGCTTATAGTGCTAGAAAATAGTGGCTTTGCAAATATCTTTGTCAAATACGCCATTATTAAATATGGGTTCTTACTTATTACAACTATCCTATTCTTTGGCAAGATTTCTTTATGAATCTCCCTTGCTATTATCATGCTTGCATTTGTGTTTTGTATATCGATTATATATTTATCTTTTTCTAGGAATGTAATATAGCCACTCTGTGCTAGTTTTGGAGATTCAATCCCTAAAATCTCAAAATCATCACAAAATCCATCTCCAACCTCAACTCCATCTATCTTATCTGCTAAAAATTCCAAAACTTCCTTTAATTTCATAAGTATCTCCCTAATTAGCCTCTATTGATAAAATTCCACTTCTTGTTATATCTCTAGGAGAAAATGATTTTATAGCTTGTAATAAATTATTAATCCTAGAACTCGTATCATACGCCATAAACACGGCAAATTTCTCATTTACTTCCAAAAGCCTACCACCATATCCACTAAATATCGCACTTAATTCATTTAGAGATTCTTTTATATCAAACTTTATAAGTATCGCCTCTAGCCCACAAAAATCACTCTCATAGACCTTAAGCACTGGTATTAATTTGTTTAGTTGCTTTAATATTTGTTCTAATACTTTATTGTCGCCCTTAGTAGTTATAGTAATTTTAGAGAATTTGCTATCAAGCATTGGGGCTACATTTAATGCCTCTATATTATACCCACGCCCAGCAAATAGCCCACTAATGCGCGATAGAACCCCATGTTCATTTAGCACTATTATAGTTATTGTTTTTTGGCAATCCATAACTACTCCTTAGATTCAAGTATCATATTAAACAAAGCTCCACCCGTAGGCACCATAGGAAGCACATTCTCCATTCTATCTATCCTTACATCTAGCAATGCAACTTTGTTTTGTGATATTGCATCTTTTAATGCTTTCTCAAAAGAATCTTTATCCTCACATACATAACCCACACCGCCAAAAGATTCCACAAGTTTTACAAAATCAGGTTGTATTTCTAAATTAGTATTAGAAAACCTCTCATCATAAAAGAAGCTCTGCCACTGACGCACCATTCCTAAGTAATTATTATTAAGCACGATATTTATAACAGGGATATTTTCTACCACACAAGTTAAAAGCTCTTGAATATTCATAAGTATAGAACCATCGCCACTTATGTTTATAGAAATTTTACTAGGATTTGCACACTTAGCCCCCATAGCAGCTGGCAGACCAAACCCCATAGTCCCTAAACCTCCACTAGTTATAAACTCTCTAGGAGATGAGAATGGATAAAATTGAGCGCACCACATTTGGTGTTGCCCCACATCTGTGGAGATAAAGGCATTTTTGCTTACAATTTCTCCAACTTTTTGTATTACCCATTGTGGTTTTAATACTTCATTGGAATCTTTAAAGCTTAAAGGGTGAAGTGCATTGTATTTCTTTAGGCTATCTCTCCATGTTTTATGAATCTCACAATTATAATTATCTTTTAGCAACTCTACAATCTCACAAACAACACTAGAAACATCGCCAACAATAGGATAATCAACTTGAACAATCTTTGAGATAGAGCTTGGGTCTATATCAATGTGAATAATATCTGCCCCTTTAGCAAACTCGCTTAATTTACCAGTAACCCTATCGTCAAATCTAGCACCAAGTGCGATTAACAAATCAGCCTCACTCATAGCCATATTAGCAACATAGCTACCATGCATTCCAACCATTCCTAGAAGATTCTCACAATCACTTCCTAACACGCCTCTTGCCATTAATGTCTCAATAGCCGGAATCTTTGTAATCTCACATAACTTTAGTATAGAATCTCTAGCATTTGATGAGATACTTCCACCACCTATGTATAAAAGCGGTCTTTTAGATTCCTTTATAGCAGTAGCTGCTTTTTGAATCTGTCTTGCATTTCCTTTATATGTCGGCTTATAAGTCTCTAGGCTAATGGTTTGTGGATAATCAAACTCACCAATAGTTGCACTAATATCTTTTGGTAAATCTATATGCACAGGTCCCGGTCGCCCACTTCTAGCAATAAAGAATGCCTCTTTTAAGATTCTAGGAAGACTTTGTATATCTTTTACTAGATAATTATGTTTTGTGCATGGACGCGAGATTCCTACTGCATCTATTTCTTGGAATGCGTCTGTGCCAATTAGTGTTGTAGGGACTTGTCCGCTAATTATTACAAGAGGGATTGAATCCATATAAGCAGTAGCAATACCAGTAACAGCATTTGTAAATCCCGGACCGCTTGTAACAATTGCAACCCCAACTTCCCCGCTTGCCCTTGCATATCCATCTGCTGCATGAACTGCTGCTTGTTCGTGTCGCACTAAAACATGCCTAAAAAAATCTTGTTTATAAATTTCATCATAAATATTTAAAGCAGCACCACCGGGATAACCAAATACTACCTTTACACCTTCATTTTTTAATGCGTGCATTAGCATTAGTGAGCCATTTAACTCCATAAAAACAACCTTGATTATTTTTTTATAATTTTATACAAACAATCTTTAAGATATTGTATATCCCTAATTTCATGCGTATAGTGTAAGCTAACACGCAAAAATCCGGGCTTACTACTAAATGTATCATTATCTCTAAACCCCAATAAATCATGCCCATAAGGTCCAGCACATGCACAACCAGCACGAAGCAAGATTCCATTATCTTTGTATAAAATACTTGCTATCTCGTATGGATTTTTATTTTTTATATTAAACGAAAATATAGATAATGCATTATGCTCTAAATTTCCGTAACTTATCACTCTTTTATCATCAAAAAAATCCAAAAATTCTAAATGTGCTTGATTCTTTTTCTCTGCTATATATTCTAATCCTATTTCATCTCTTAACGAATATGCTAAAGATGCACGAATAAGCTCTAAAATACCGGGAGTCCCAGCTTCTTCTCGAATCTCTTCTTGCGAGAAATAATTCTGTGTGCTTCTAGATACATAGCCAACAACCCCACCTCCACAAAAGCTAGGCGATATACTCTTATCAACAAGCTCCTTTTTGATAATCAAAATCCCACTTCCTCCAATACCACCTAATAGCTTATGTGATGAGATAAATGCGACATCATAAATCTCACAAGGTATATTAAAATAAGCAGAAGTGCTAGCCATATCAAAGCAAACTATCCCACCATAACTTCGAACCAACCTAGAAATATCAAAAAATGGCACAACAATACCGCTTACATTTGAGCCAAGCGAGAATGACGCAATAATTTCCCTACCTCTATTTTCTTGTAACGCAGATTCTAAGTGCGATAAATCAACAAGCCCAGAATCTGTAAGCTTAATCCTTACAACATCGCAGATCCCTTCTCTAAAGCTAACTTCATTACTATGATGCTCATAAGGTCCAACTATAACTAATGGCTTATTTTTAATGCTATTTTTATCTATTGCTAATCTTTTTATTAACTTAGGTGGCGCATAAATCCCTAGTAATTCTTGAAATTTCTTTATAGCTGAAGTTGCACCAAACCCGCATGAAATTAAAGCAAAGCTTGAATCTAGCCTAAATCTTTCTTTTAAATTTTCTCTAGCTTTATTGTATATATTTGTAATTATTGAATCCTCGCTAGAGTGCGTATTAGAATAATATGGGAGTATTCTTTGAATCTTATTTTCTATATCTCTTAGCCCAAGCCCACTGCCTGTCCAATCAAAGTAATGAAAGCTAGAATCTAAGATTATATTCTCTCTTAAAGTATCTATGTTTTGTAAAACATCTTCAAAAAATCTATTATGCAAAATAAATCCTAAAGTTTTAGAGTGCATTATACAAAAAGCGTATAAATTTAAGCATTAATATCATATATTCACGCGATTAATTAATTAGGATATATTATGAATCCAAAGCAAAGAATACAAAAATTACAAAGCCTACTAAAACAAACTAACATAGATGCATATTTAGTGCTAACTTCAGACCCGCATTTAAGCGAGTATATACCACAACACTGGCAGGAGAGAGAATATCTTAGTGGGTTTAGCGGTAGTGCTGGAGTTCTTATAGTAATGCAAGAAAATGCATTTTTATTTACCGATGGCAGATATTTTTTACAAGCAGAAAATGAGCTACAAGGAAGCGACATAAAACTACAAAAAATAATAAACAATAAAGATTCATATCTAAACTGGATTTTAGAAAATCTAAAGCCAGATTCAATAATTGCTACTAATGGGGAAGTCTTGCCATCTTCGCTTGAGAGTGCCCTAAGGCTAAAACTACTTACAAAAAATATAACTCTAAAAACAGACATGAATTTAATTAGCAAAATATGGGAGAATAGACCGCCACTACCGCAAAATATAATCTATGAACACAATAGTAAATACTGCTATAAAACAAGCAAAAAATTAACACTAATAAGAAAAGAAATGCAAAAGCTAAATGCAACGCATCATCTAATATCATCACTAGATGATATAGCATGGATAATGAATCTAAGAGGGAGCGACATATCATACAATCCTCTATTTTTATCATACCTATTGCTAAGCCAAACAGAAATAACACTATTTATAAACAACGAAAAATTAATGCCAAAAATAAAATCAAAACTAGAAAAAGACAATGTAAAGATAAAACCATACGATGAGATTTTCTATACTTTAGATAACTTAAATGGCAATATGCTACTAGACCCAAGCAAGACAACATCAAAAACAATAAATCATCTAACAAAATGCAAAATCATAGAATCTAAAAATCCAAGCTCACTTTTAAAAGCACGAAAGACAAAACTAGAAATAAAGCACATAAAAGACGCTATGATAAGCGATGGAATTGCACTTTGTGAGTTTTTTGCTTGGCTTATTACATCTCTTAAAAAAGAAAAAATAACAGAACTAACAATAGATGAGAAACTACAATACTTCAGAAGTCAAAATGAGCTATACATAACAGATAGCTTCTCTACAATAGCTGGGTTTAATGAAAATGGAGCATTACCACACTATAAAGCCACAAAACAGCACAATAGCACAATAAGCAGAAATGGGCTTTTACTAATAGATTCAGGTGGGCAATATCAAAATGGCACAACAGATATAACGCGAGTAATACCAATAGGAAAAATAACAAAAAAACAAAAAATCGACTATACGCTTGTGTTAAAAGCAAACATAGCATTAAGCATGGCAGTATTCCCAAAAGACATTTCACTATCAATGCTAGATTCAATAGCTAGAATGCCACTTTGGAAAGAGCATTTAGACTATATGCATGGCACTGGACATGGCGTTGGATACTTCTTAAATGTGCATGAAGGACCACAGAGCATATCGTATTATTCATACAACCAACATGCACAAGCAAAAGAAGGCATGTTAACATCAATAGAGCCCGGAATCTACAAAGAAGGAAAATATGGAATAAGACTAGAAAACTTGGTGCTAAACAAATACAGCAAAGATAAAAATTTTCTATGCTTTGAAGTGCTTAGCCTATGTCCTTTTGAACCTAGCTGTATAGTAAAGAGTATGCTAAGTGATGAAGAGAAAAAATGGCTAAATGACTATCACAAACTAGTATATAAAAAACTCTCAAAACACCTAAGCAAAAACGCACTAAAATGGCTAAAGACAAGATGCAAAGCAATATAGATAAATTTGCTATTTTTGGTAAGTTCTTATACAAAAATCCTAAATTCTTGCTACAAGCATACAATCAACAACAATCCAAAAAAGCACTAAAAATAATAGAAAAATATAAGAAAAAATATTACTTCATAGGATACATAAAGTATGAATTTTATAAATATTTAGATAGTAAAGATTATACAAGCAGTGAGCCTTGCTTGGTTTTTTACGCCTTTAAAGATAGAGAAAAATACAAAAAAGAAGAATGCACCTTTGAATTTTGCCCAATTTTTACCAAACACATATTAAAAGGTAACTACAAAGATAATTTTAATAGCATAAAAAATAGCATTGCAAAAGGACAATGCTATGAAGCAAATTTAAGCGATGAGATACACTTTATCTCAAACCTAAATGGATATGAGATATTTAACTCTCTACACACAAGGCAAGATACACCATATAAAGCATATATAAGCACTGATTTTGAAGAAATAATTTCATTCTCTCCAGAGAGATTCTTCAAAATTAAAAACAACAAAATAACCACAAAACCAATGAAAGGCACAATCAAAAAAGGAAGCACAAAAAAAGAAGATAAAGACTTAAAAAATTTCCTAAAAACAGATACCAAAAGCATGAGCGAAAATGTAATGATTGTGGATTTATTAAGAAATGATATTTCAAAAATAATAAAAGCAAACTCGCTAAAAGCAAAACTCTTTCAGATTAAAAGCTATCCAACGCTACACCAGATGATATCAACAATAAGCGGGGAATTAAAGAATAATATAAATCTCTACAAAATATTAAAAGCGCTCTTCCCATGTGGCTCAATCACAGGAGCACCAAAAATAGAAACAATAAAACTCTTAGAATCTTTAGAAAAGCGAGAAAGAGGGATATATTGTGGTTCTGTTGGATTTATACATGGTGATGTTATGGACTTTAGTGTAGCAATAAGGACAATTTATAAAAACAACTCTACAGACTATATTTATGGCACTGGGAGCGGACTAGTATGGGATTCAAAACTAGATGATGAATTAAAAGAATTGGAACTAAAAAGCAAAATATTGCAAAATGATTTTTATTTATTTGAGAGCATGTTTTATAAAAATGGCGAAGTTTTGTTTTTTAAAGAGCATTTAGAAAGACTATTAAACTCTGCAAAATTTTTTAACTTCAATACAGAAAAGATTCTAAAAGCCTTTAGCACCACACTAAACTTCACGCTAAAAATAGCAGAATCATTTAAAGACATACACGACTTTGACCAAAAAGCATTTAGTAAAAAATATTTTTTCTCACCTCTAAATTCAGATAGCGGAACAAAATGCTTAAAATTAAAGCTATACAAAAATGGAGAATATGAGCTATTAGCAACGCCATTGCAAGAATCTAAGAACAATAAACTACTAATCTCAAAGACAACCATAAAGCCAAACTTCTTGCTAAATCACAAAACTTCACTAAGAGAGCACTACAAACAAGCTACACAACTATGGCAAGATAACACATGCTATGATGTTATATTTTTTGATGATTGTGGTCTTTTAAGTGAGGGTGCAAGAAGCAACATAATAATAAAGCTAGATAACAAATTAATAACCCCAAAAACAAACAATGCACTAAATGGAATTTATAGACAAAAACTCTTGCAATATGATCTAATAAAAGAGCAAAATATAGACAAAACAATGCTACAAAATGCAGATGAAATATATGCGATAAACTCGCTAAGAGGCTTAAAAAGGGTGGTTTTATGAAAGTTTTAATAATTGATAATTACGATTCATTTACATATACGATTGCCTACTATCTAAAAGAGCTAAATGTAAAATACAAAGTAATAAAAAATGATAAATATAAAAATGTAAAAAAGCTAGAAAAATACAATTTCACACATCTAATAATATCTCCCGGACCAAACTCTCCAAAAGAATCAAAGCTAAGCATGGACGCTATCAAATACTTTGCAAAAACAAAAAAGATTCTTGGAATCTGTCTAGGACATCAATGTATTGCCGAAGTTTTTGGTAGCAAGGTAGAACAACTATCAACCCCCATACATGGCAAAGTAAGACAAATACACTTTAAAGATAGCAAGATATTTAAAGGACTAAAAAACAACTTCAATGTATGCTTATATCACTCATTGCATGTGAGCAAAATAAGTAAGGAGTGCAAAATACTAGCACAAAGTGAAGATTCAATAATCATGGCACTAAAACATAAAAAATATAAAGTGTATGGGATTCAATTCCACCCAGAATCTGTGCTAAGCCAAAATGGAAAAAAGATTCTAAAAAACTTCTGCTATAAAATATAACATTTAATTCCTATGCTACTGCAAGGAGAAGCTCTCTCCATTGCATATTAAAATTTCTCTAAAATCTCATTAAATGTCTTGCTAGGTCGCATTATTGCATTACACTTATCATCATCAAGCTTATAATACCCGCCTAAATTGACGGCTACACCTTGGGCGTCTATATACTCTTTATATATTTTTTCTTCATTGCTTTCTAATTCTTTTGAAATCTCACTAAAAAACTCCGCTAGATTTTTATCTTCATTTTGTTCTGATAGCGATTTTGCAAAATACATAGCCACATAAAAATGGCTAGTTCTATTATCATCTTCTTTTGTCTTTCTTGATGGTGCTTTGTTATTATCTAAATACTTACCTATTGCATAATCAAGGCTTGTAGCAAGTATTTTGGCTTTTTTATTATGCGTTTTTTGCGAGAGGAATTCTAAGCTTGCCTGCAAAGCTAGAAACTCTCCTAAACTATCCCATCTTAAGTGATTTTCAGAGATTAGTTGTTCTACCTGCTTTGGCGCACTACCACCAGCACCAGTCTCAAACATCGCACCACCATTTAGCATAGGCACGATCGATAGCATTTTTGCACTTGTGCCAAGCTCCAAAATAGGAAACAAATCAGTCAAATAATCCCTTAGAACATTTCCAGTAATTGAGATACAATCCCTCCCAGCACGAATCTCGCCTAGAGATTCCAAACAAGCCTCTTTTGGTGCTAGAATCTTTAGCTTATCACTTAGACTAATACCTTTACTAGCTAGTCTATCTTTTACAATATCTATCATTATTTTATTGCTTGGACGCTTCTCATCTAGCCAAAATATAGCCTTAGCCCCGCTAAGTTCTGCCCTCTCTAATCCTAAGTCAATCCAATTTAACACAGCATCATTTTTAGCTTCATTAGCTCTATAAATATCTCCCTTTTTCACACTATGAGATATTAACACTTCCCCATTAGCTATTATTCTAAACTCTCCATCTTCTGGTGCTACAAATGTCTTATCATGTGAGCCATATTCTTGAGCCTTTTTTGCCATTAGGCCGACATTTGAGACGCTTCCTAATTTGCTTGGGTTAAGAGTGCCATTTTTTCTTAAATCCTCAATTACCGCTTCATATATCGTAGCATATGTTTTATCTGGTATTAGTGCATTTGTATCTTGCTCTTTACCATTCTTATCCCATAATCTAGCACCATTTTTTAGCATTGCTGGCATTGATGCATCGACTATTACATCACTAGGGACATGCAAATTGCTAATGCCTTTATCAGAATTAACCATAGACAATGGGGCGCTATTTTTCAAAATCTCGTTGTATTTATTTAATATCTTATCCTTTAGGCTAGAAGATTCTATCTTGCTTAAAAGTTCTGCAACGCCATTATTTACACTTACTCCAAGAGATTCTAATTCATCTTTAAACTCCAAAAACAAATCTTTAAAATAAGCTTTTATTGCATAGCCGAAAATAATTGGATCGCTAACCTTCATCATCGTAGCTTTTAAGTGTAGGGATAGAAGGATATTTTCATCTTTGCACACTTGAATTTGCTCTTCATAAAATTTAAAAAGCTTCTCAACACTCATAAATGTGGAATCTAACACCTCATCTTTTTCTAACTTCCACTTGTCTTTTAGAATTTGAATCCCTGTGCTACCTACAAACTCGATTCTAGCCTCGCAGTTATCCTTTATCAACACTGCTTTTTCATTGTCAAAAAAATCTCCACTAGCCATGTAAGAGATTCTACTTTTAGAATCTTTATTAAACTCAACTACTCTATATGGATTTTTCTTAGCATACTCTTTGACTGCCTTTGTGCATCTTCTATCAGAATTCCCCGCCCTAAGAACTGGATTAACCGCACTACCTAATACTTTTTGATATTTTGCTTTAATCTCTTCTTCTTCTTTATTGCTAGGATTATCAGGGTAGCTTGGAATCTTAAATCCCTTTTCTTGCAGTTCTTTAATGGTGGCTTTTAGTTGAGGGATTGACGCAGAAATATTTGGTGTTTTTATCAAATTTGCCTCTGGCTTTTGCACTAGCTCACCCAAATATGCTAACTCATCTTTAAAGTCCAAAAAAGAAGCCATAACTCTAGCACTAAGTGATATATCAGAGCTTTCGACTTCTATATCTGCTTTTTTCAAAAATGCTCTTATTATTGGCAGAAATGAATATGTCGCCAATGCTGGAGATTCATCAGTTAGAGTGTAAGTGATTTTCATACGCTATCCTTTTGTGAGTGTTTTAAAGAGTATAGCAAGAATCTAGAATCTTTATGCAGTTTTACAATTATTTTTTAACTTTTTAGTTGTGGTTGTTACTAATTATATACTTGGCATATCTATTAATTCTGTATTTATATTGATGTGTGGCTCTCTTACATCAAGTGCAATATCTTCAAACTTAGAAAATCTCTTATGAAACTGAAGCTTAATTGTCCCAGTTGGTCCATTTCTTTGTTTGCCTATTATTATTTCTGCTTCTTCGTTATCTTGTATTTGCTCTTGTTGCACTGCTTTTGCCTTTTCAAACTCTCCTGCTTTCTTTAGTGCTTCTTCTCTTTCTTTTGCGTCTTTTGCTTTATATACTGCCTCTCTATAAACAAACAAAATAATATCTGCATCTTGCTCTATTGCTCCAGATTCTCTCAAATCCGATAGCATAGGTCTCCTATCGCTTCTACTCTCCAAACTTCTATTTAGCTGTGAGAGTGCTATTATAGGCATTTTAAGCTCTCTTGCTAGAGTTTTTAAGCCCCTACTTATATCGCTTACTTGCTGATGCCTATCTTTGTTATCAGAACTTATCATTAACTGGAGATAATCCACAATAGCAATGGAAACTTCTGGGTGCTTAGTTTTCAATCTCTTTAGTTTGCTTTTTAAATCATTTATGGTTAAAGAACTATTATCATCTATAAATAATGGAGCTTTTGACATTTCATCTGCAGCTTTTGATAGCATTGATAACTCACCATCTTGCAAGTCTCCAATTCTAAGATTCTGCAATGATATTTTTGTCTTTGCTGCTAACATTCTTAGCATTAATTGCTCTGATGGCATCTCAAGCGAGAAAAATGCAACTCCCTTGCCAGTATCCAATGCTCTTTGTGCCATATTTAATACAAGTGTAGTTTTTCCCATGGCAGGTCTTGCGGCTACTATTATTAAATCCCCCTCGCCAAATCCAGTAGTCTGCTTGTTTAAGTCTCTAAATCCAGTATCTATACCTATTAGCGTTAAATTTCCCTTCTTTTTCATATCCTCTATGTAGAGCATTGTTTTTGTAACTACTTCTTGTGCTACTTTAAATTCGCTACTTTCTTTTGTGGTGGTAATATTATAAATTTCACTCTCAAGCATGCCAATAATTTCGCTAGAACTTTTATCAAACATATAATCTTCATTTATCTGTGTCGCTAATTTCATCAGCTTTCTTTTTAGAGAGTATTCTTTTATATTATGAGAATAGGTTTCTATATTTGCAACACCAGTTATGCTTAATACCTCAAGCAAATCAGATTCAGAAAATTTATATGTCTTTGCTTTTTGCAAAATCGCATTATGCTCTATTGGTAGCTCTAAATTTTTTAACTCCAAAATAGCCAAAAAGATTCCACCATTTGGCTTATAAATAAAATCATCTGCACTAATTATCCTCTCTGCTACTTCTATGTGTTCTTCATTATATATCATAGAACGCAACACAATGCGTTCTTCTTGAATCCTATGAACTTCTGACATAATCTATCCTTGTGACTTTTTGGTAAAAATCAAATGAGAAAACACAATAAGCGAGAAAAACGGCACAACAAAATTCAAAAAAGGTATCAAACTAGCACCATATAGTAATCCGCCTAAGATTCTTATGTCTCTTTTGTTATTAGATTCAATTTGTTTTAAATTTGAAACTCCAACAATTATGCTTCCAACATCAAAAACAACACATTTTGTAAAAAACCAATAATTAATAAACAATAACACACAAGCCCCAAGCACTGGGATAAAATATATAGGGATACAAACTAAAAGCACAAACAAATACAAAACATATATCTTTAAAAGACTAAAAATACTAACAAGATTGGAATCTTCAAGTAGCTCTATGCTTCCATAGTGCTTATCTTTAGTATGTTTCACAACCAATGGTGCTAAAAAAGAACAAACAATCAAATTGCTAAACAAAATAAATACAAAAAACAACACAAATAAAAGCAAAAAAATCGTAACTTTAGAAAGCCAATCAAGCACATATTCAAGCCAAGTTAGCCAAGAGCTAGTAAAGCTAACATCAACAAAAGAAAACAAATACACAAATAAATCATAAGAAAAATAATAAAAAATAACTGCCCAAAAAACAAACAAGCACACAATCGGCAAAAAAGTTAGTTTTAGCATATAAGGTGAGAGAAAATCTTTTATGGACTTTATTATCAAATCTTTCACAAAAATTCCTAAGTTTTAATTCAAATTTTTATCATTTGTTTAATAAAGAATAGCTTTTTTAGCCAAGATATAAATAGGCTCATAAGTGATTGTATTTTGTGCTTCTTTTTCTATTTTGTTTAATATTTTCTTTGTAAGTCTAAAGTTATTGCTTAGCGAGTTTGTTCCTGTGTTTTTAAAATGTCTAAAAACTTCTATTGGGTTTTTAAAATGTATTTTTTTCACTTGTGAATAGCATTCTAAAATCCTCCAGCCATCAAGCATTCTCTTATAATCATCAACACCAAAATAACTAAGCCCAACACCACAAATATCTCTTATTTCTTTTAGATTATTTTTTCCAAAGATTCCAAGTAGCAAATAAGAATCTCTACTGCTTATCTTGTTAATTCCTATAAGAATCTCTTTTTGATTCCCCCATTGCAGTGCAGCGTTTGAAACAATAAGATCATATTTATTATCTAAAGATTCTAAGCTATTCATATCTAATAGCCTAAACTCCATATTCAATGAAGAAAGACACTCTCCAAATGGCGCAATATCTATGGCTAGAAATTTTTTGTATCGTATATATTTTGCTATAAGCTGTGATAGCCCTCCACTGCCACAACCAATCTCTAGCACATTTTTAAAATCTATCTTGCATAAACTATGTTTTTTAGCAATTTGTATTAACTCATTTTGCATTTGTATTTGGACAAATGCATTATCTAAATAGCTATCTTTTGAATCTAAAAACTTTCTGGCAATATATTTCATTAAATCTCCAAAGTAAAAAACGCAAAATGCGGAGAATCAATAAAAACAACCCTATCTAAAAGCCCCTCTCTTTCCCAAAACCGCACTTGAGATTCGCTAGAGAAAATCGAATCATCTTTTGAGATATAAACCTTATCCCAAGAAATATATTGTTTTGGGGCTTCTTTATTCTTTATAAAAAATAACAACTCATCTTTTAAGACAGAAATCTCTAAAAACAAAAAATCTTCACTCCTAAACCTCCCAAATAGATTCTTAACAAAACTTTGAAAATCAAAATTTCTATATACCGCTTTAAAGAGATTAGGATTTATCCCATACGCTCTATCTATGCCAAACCCAGTACCATTTACCGCAACTTTTGTCGAATTTTTGACAAAATCTCTTAAAGATTCATATAGCATATAAAAAACCCACACTCCCATAGAAAATGCTACTACTTTATTAACTTGCATATTATTTTCTTGTAATAGCTTTACTAAATTATCACCTTTTAAAGTATTATAGCCATATACAACGACTATATTCTCACCAAAAAATGGCAAAAAATGACTATAATGACTAGCAAATCCACCAAAAATTAATGTTATATCTTTATTATTATTTGATTTATGATAAATATTCATTATCAATCTCTATAATATCTCGAACAAATAACGATAGCTCTTCATATCCAAAGTTAGAGCATAGTGAGATTCTAAGTAAAGCCTTATTTTTTGGTATTGTAGGCTCTTTGATTGCTGGTAGATAATATCCCCTTTCTTCTAGCATTTTTTGAAAATGCACAGCTTTTTTATTCTCTTTTAGAACAATTGATATAATGTTGTAATCTCCCATTATCTCATATGGCAATTGCTTTAGAGAATCTTTGAGATATTTTGAAATATCACTTAAGTGTTCTCTCCTATCTTGCATAGATTCTAGCTTTTTAAAGACAAAATAACTCATAGCAACGCTAAGAGGTGGCAATGCGGTTGAATATATAAGACTTCTTGCTTTGTTTATAAAATAATCTCTAAACTCACCATGACATAACACACAAGCCCCAAAGCTAGAAATAGCCTTACCAAATGTTAAGATTAAAATATCAATCTCATCTAAAAGCTCATAATAATGTGATAATCCAAGCCCACTTCTCCCAACTATGCCTATACTATGTGCCTCATCTATATAAAGATACATATTTTTGTATTTTTTCTTTAAGCTAACTAGCTCTTGTAGCTTTGCAAAATCACCCTCCATGCTAAATAGCCCCTCGCTTACCACAAAAACTGCTTCATATTTACTGCTATCTTGCAAGATTATCTCTAAAGATTCCATATCATTATGCAAATATCTCTTAAAATTGGTTTTTTTGAACCCCTTTAATCCATCAATAACACTTGCATGGATACTCTTATCCACCACAAATAAAACATTATCCAAGCTTGCCAAAGCACTAACAATTCCAACATTTGCATGGTATCCGCTATTAAAAAGCAGAGATTCTTTGTTAAAAACTTCAGATAAATATTCCTCAAACTCAAAAAACACACTAAAGCTACCACTCAAACTACGCGATGAGGAACTGCTAAAATGCAAATTATCAGAAAATAACTTCGAATCTAAAAACTCATCTACAAAATCATTTGCACAAAGATAATTATTACTAGCTAAGTTTAGGAGTTTTTTATTGTTTTTGTAGATATGCTTACCATTGTGAATCTGAACAAATAGCTCCCTAAAGTTAGATTCTTGTTTTAAAGATTCTAATATCTTACTTATTTGCTGCATTTAACACTATTTATAAACTCTGCAAACTCTCTAAAAATGGCTGTAGATTCTAATGGACCAGGACCTGCTTCTGGATGGTGTTGCAGTGAATATATAGGATAGTCCTTATACTTTAGCCCTTCAATAGTGTTATCAAACAAATTAACATGAGTTATATCTGCAATTTTTACTATATCATCTGGCACAGAATAGTTATGATTTTGTGCAGTTATTTCAATTTTATTTGTTAGTGTATTTTTTACTGGGTGATTCCCACCATGATGACCAAAAGGTAGTTTATATGTAGGATATCCCATTGCTAAAGATATAAGCTGATGACCTAAACATATAGCAAAAATAGGAATTTTTGCTTCAATTAGACTAGATATTTCTGCCACTTCAGAACTTAGCACTTGAGGGTCTCCCGGACCATTTGATAAAAATATAGCATCAAACTCGCTATTTTTATACCCCTCTATAAGCTTACTAGCCTTTGTAGTATTTGGCACTACTGATACGCTAAATCCAGCATTTACCAATTGTTGAAGAATGCTTCTTTTAATACCAAAATCAATTGCTACTATTTTTTTAGAAGTATTTGGGGTTTCATATGCCATAGTATTAAAGTCAAATTTCCCAAAATAATAATTATAAGCTTCCTTTGTGCTTACCTCTTCTATATAGTTTATATCTTCTATTCTCTTAGACTTTGATAGCATTTCTTTTAACTCATCTTTAGAAGATATTTCGCTTGAAGCTATCATCATCATAGAACCATTTGTCCTTATACTCTTAGTAAGCTTCCTAGTATCAATGCCACAAATCCCCATGCAATTATTTGCCCTCAAAAACTCACCAAAGCTAAAATCCGCTCTAAAATTTGAAAAAAACTCATTATAGTTTCTACAAATAATTCCTTTTGCGTAAATCTTGACACATTCCATATCTTGATTATTAGCGCCAACGATACCTATCTCTGGCATTGTTAGACACACAAACTGCCCTGCATAGCTAGGATCACTTGATATTTCTTGATAACCACTAAGAGAAGTGTTAAAAACTATTTCTCCAACATAGCTTCCACTAGCACCAAAACTCCTAGCTTCGTAAAAATCGCCATTTTCTAAATATATCCACGCCTTTTGTAATTCTTGCATTATAAAAAGCCTTTCTTTTTTAGCTCTTCTTCATAGAGCTTATCAAATATTAAGTCAAACTCCTCGCTTCCAAAGACTATTTTTCTTTTATAGTTACTAATTTTGTCATAAATTGAATCTTCTATCTCACTATATGCCTTTGAGTAGCTATTTATAGCTTTAAAAATTATATTTTTCACCATTACTTCAGATACAGAAAAATCTATTAAATCTTCATCTAAAAGTTCTTGCATAATATTATGTGATAACTTATTGTATCTATCTTCAAAATTTAGTTCAAAATCCGATTCTTGTGCAATATGTCTTTTAACTTTCCAAAACAATTGATGTTCATCAGCTTGCATAAATTCTATTTCTTCTGAATTTTCCTCTACTATTTCTCTTGCTTTTTCTTCGATTTTTAATTCTTCTTGTATATTCTTAGTCAAAAGCTCACTAGCTACCTTTACAATACCATCCAAACCATGTAATAAGCTCACAAAATTACAATTTGCCAAATCAATAGCTATTTTATTTCCAATATAAGGTGCATGAGATACTTTAAATTTCATTGTTATACCTTAGATAATTTTTATAAAATTCTACAATTCTTTGTCTTAAAGTTTAAAGCAGTTTTTAAATTCGCTATTTTGCAATTCCTCCCTTAATAAATCAGCATTTTTTATAAACTCGTCTTTTGATGAATAATGCTTAAAGTTGAAAAATTTGACCCCGCTGTAACTTTCTATAAAACTAGAAAAATTAATATCTACTCCACCACTAAAGATTCCAAAAAGCACATTGATTTTTTTAACTTTCAGAATCTCTAAACTCAAAAGAGTATGATTTATAGCACCCAAATAATTACTAGATACCAATATAACTGGCAAGTTATGCAACAGCACAAAATCAAGCATACAACTTTTACCATCAAGTGGAGTTAGTATTCCACCTGCACTCTCTATTACAAGATTCTCTGAAGCTGGCATCTTTATATCAGTTAGGCTATACAAAATACCCTCTTCTTTCATCGCTATATGAGGGCTTTTTGGAGCTTTTAGAGTAATTCCATTATTAAATATTCTGGCATTACTTAAAGAGGCTATCACTTCTTTATCTTCTATAATGTTTTCTCCATTATACACACCGCTTCCTGCTTGAACTATCTTAAAATAATCCAGCATAAACGCGTAACACAAAGCGGCACTTACGGAAGTTTTCCCAACTCCAGTATGAATCCCACATGTGCATACACGCATTAGCACACACTTTTACTTTTGCTTAGTGTTTTTGCTAATCCACCAAGTGCAGTTTCTCTATATTTTGAATTCATATCCTTGCCTGTTTGATACATCGTAGCTATTACATTATCTAGACTAACTACTGGGTGGCTTTTACGATTCATAGCCATTCTTGCAGCTGATATTGCTTTTATAGCCCCAAAAGCATTTCTTTCGATACATGGTATTTGCACAAGCCCAAAAGCCGGATCACAAGTAAGCCCCAAGTGATGTTCCATAGCAATTTCAGCCGCACTACATGCTTGATCTATATTTCCACCAAGTACACTAACCATAGCAGCGGCAGCCATAGAACTAGCAGATCCAATTTCAGCTTGACAACCTGCTTCGGCACCACTAATTGAGGCATTCTTCTTATACAGTGAGCCTATCATCATAGCAGATAACAAGAAATCAACCGCCGTCTCATCACTAAAACCTACGCTATGATTTTTCAAATACAACATTACACTTGGTATCACAGCACATGCACCATTTGTAGGTGCAGTAACAACCCTACCGCCACCAGCATTTTCTTCGGCAATAGCAATTGCATACAAACTAACATAATCTAAAATACCAAATGGATCGGTGCTTGGCTTTATCCTCTCGCTTAGTTCTTTTGCCCTCCTATGAAGCTTTAAAGGTCCGGGAAGCTCCAAAGATGATGGGTTGCAACCACTCTTAAAAGATTCTTGCATTACCTGCCACATAGAAAGACAATACTCAACTATATGACTTTTGCTATGAAACTGCCTTTCATACGCCATAGATATTTTTGATAGATTTTTCTTTCTCTTTTTAGCTTCTAGTATTAATTCTTTTGCATTATTTATAGATATATCAAGCTTTTGCGTTTCTTTGTCATCGTTTTGTTGCATTTCCTGCTCGGTTTTGACAAATCCACCGCCTATTGAATAATATCTCTCTTGCAATAAAATTTCATTGTTACTATTTAACGCAAAAAATTCAAGCCCATTTTCATGTAATGGTAGAAAATCGTTACAAAACTCTATATTTTTTTCATAATCAAAGGTTATTTTTTTGCAAGAATGTAGATTTAAAATTTTATTATCAAGCACCAAATCCAAAACTTCTTGCTGAATCTTTGGTGTAGCCATCTTTGGCGTAATCCCACTTAGTCCCCACATCAATGCCTTATCACTCAAATGCCCCTTACCAGTTAAGCTAAGAGAGCCATAAAGAGTGCATTTTATGGTGTGTGTTATATCTAAAAGATTCTTGTTTATTAATAATTCACAAAATAAATTAGAAGCAATCATAGGACCAAGAGTATGCGATGAACTCGGTCCTATACCTATTTTAAAGATACTTAAATTACTCATAATAATTTATATACAACGCTAGTTATAGTTAAAAGCCCAGTAATAATTACAAAAGCGTCTAATGCTGGGTTTTTATACTTTTTAAATTTACTAACACTCCAAATAGCAATCATTGGCATGATAAATAAAATCATAGCAATAATAGGACCGCCTAAATCCTCTATGAATCCTAAAATACTTGGATTAATATAAGCTACGATAATTATTGTAATATACATAAATAATGTACTAAATACTTTAATTACTTTTATGTTTGGGTTTTCATTACCACTCATTTTTACTGCTTTTCTTACAATTCCATTTAATCCCTCATAAGCACCAAAATAATGCCCAAAAAACGAACTAACAATAGCCAAAAATGCAACCAAAGGTGCTCCATAAGAAATAATAGGAGTATCAAATTTATTTGCAAAATAAGAAAGAATAGGAATATTTGCCTCTCTAGCGGCGGCAAAATCACTAGAATCTAAACACAAAATACAAGAAAATACAAAAAACATAACAAATGCTAAAAGCATTAAAGAAGTTCTAAATAGAATCTGATTCGCCTTTGCAACTGAAGCTTCTTCTCCATACTCTCTTCTTACGCTAAGCGTAAATGTAGAAATTGCAGGAGAATGATTAAAAGCAAAAACAAGCACAGGTAAAGTAAGCCAAACAACTTCTAAAAATTCTTTTAAGCTAGGTGAAGTCTGTATTATTTCTAACTTCCAATGAGGTATCAAATATAGAGAAAAACCAAACAACACTAAGCACAAAGGATAAACAAGTGCATTACAGGCTTTTGTTACTACTTCTTCTTTTAGCACCATAACAGACATCATAGCAGTAACTAGAACAAATGCTAAGCCCATTCTAACTGCTGGATACATAGTCATGGTCTCTGGATCATATAGCCCCTCTAGCTTAAGTTGATTAACAAAAAAGCTACCAAATGTATTTGTAATACCAACACCATAAGCCAAACAAATAGGATAAATAGCAAAAAAATACAATATTGTTATAAAAAAACTAACATTTCTGCCCCAATACTCTTCAGCTGCGTGAGTTATATCATGCTCAACACTTTTAGATTCATTGACAAATCTGCTAAGTGCTCTATGAGATAGCCAAACCATAGGAAAAATTAATAATGT
The DNA here is from genome assembly GCF_027859255.1 of Helicobacter ibis. Lineage (NCBI taxonomy): Bacteria > Pseudomonadati > Campylobacterota > Epsilonproteobacteria > Campylobacterales > Helicobacteraceae > Helicobacter > Helicobacter ibis. Next base: position 80,716 of record NZ_JAQHXR010000003.1, on the reverse strand, counting down.
CATAACAACAACAGGCCAAAATCCTCCCGTCCCAGCTCTAATTGGCAAAAACAAGATTCCAGCACCAACTGCCGTCCCAAACAAGGATAACATCCACCTATTGTCAAATTTATTCCATTGCATTAAAAAACCTCCAAAAAAGCTTATATTTTCAATATAATTGCGGAATTATAATAGCAAAAAAAGGCAAAATAGTGAGTGCATTTAACTTTAAAGATACAAATACAACACTAGTTCATATATGTTGTAGCGTAGATAGTCATCATTTTTTAACTCAATTGTTACAAAAATACCCAGAAAAGAATTTCTGCGGATATTTTTACAACCCAAACATACACCCATATGAAGAATACAAAATGCGACTAGATGATGTAAGGCGAAGTTGCCAAAGACTTGGGATTCCGTTGGTTGAAGGCAAATATGATGATAAAGAATGGCTAGAAAATGCAAAAGGTATGGAAAATGAACCAGAAAAGGGCATTAGATGCTCTTATTGCTTTGATTATCGGCTAAAGAGTTCTGCGAAAATTGCAAAAGAATTAAAATGTGTAGAATTTACAACAACACTTCTAGCAAGTCCCATGAAAACACAAAACGAACTATATACTCAAGGCACAAAAATAGCACAACAATATAGTCTAAACTTCCTGCCAATAGACGTCAGAAGCAATGGTGGCACACAAATACAAAGCAAAATCGCAAAAGAAGAGAATCTATATAGACAAAATTATTGTGGTTGTATATTTGGACTAAGCAAACAAAGAGAACAATCAAAAAAAATGCCATTTGAACTTTTTTCATCTTTATCACTACCAAAGGATAGTAGCACACTGCCAAAAATAAGGATAAAAAACTTCAAAACAAGAGAAGAATTAGAAAAAAATAACACAAAATATAAAATGATAAGACAAAAAGTTCTAGCATACAGAATTTTAAAAGGCCTATTAAGAGTAGAGAGCGTTGTGATTCCTAGCTTTATTTGTAGCTACTCATATCTTAAAAAACCACTAAAGAGTGAAATAGAATTTTGGCATAACAATATAGGCTATGCCCAAAAAGAAGGGGCAATTTTTATACTCTTTGATTCTATTAAAGAACAAATAAAATACGATAGTTTTGAATCTCTATTGAAAAATGGCTTAGATGAGAAAATACAGCTAAGCTTGAGACTAAAATTTAGCGACAATGGCCTCTTTACCTCGCCTATTGTAATAATAAAAGATAAGTTTTATGGAAGCTTTATGCTAGAGATTGACGCAATATCACAAGATGAAATATTTGAAAGCTTTATTGTAGTATAATCTTTACTTTTACTAAAAGGAGATTTATGAAAAAAATACTTGTAATAGCATTATTAATTAGCAGTGTATTTGCAAATGCAAATTTTGACAAAAACTTCCAAAAAACAATAAAAGAAGTAGCAGATATAGAAATAGAAGTGCAGTTTAAAAAAGAGTTAAAGAGCTTTCCAGCCTTCTTTGTAATAGGAAAGACAAAGGGCGGAGATCTATTTCCAGTAATATCAAACAAAAATGGAGATTATTTCTTTGGTCTTAGTAATGTTATGCACCTAGATGAAAAAGATTCTAGCATGATAAGAAGCGAGTTGAACAAAGCACAAACCCAAAAAAACAAACAAGACAAGGTAGTGCTAGACAAGTTATTTAGCAGTTTTTCAGATAATGATTATTTATTCTTGGAAGGAAATTCTAAGAATCTTCCTACACAAATTGTAGTTAGCGATCCTGATTGCCCTTATTGTAGAAAACACTTAGATGAAATAGAAGACACACTAAAAGTAGCAAATGTAAAATATATTTTTGCACCTGTGCATGAAGGAGATGCATTTGTAAAATCACAACTAATAATGGATGAAGCAAAGAATCTAAAAAGCACTAAAGACAAAATAAAAGTAATGAAAAAATACTACAAAGATATAGAGCTAAGCAAGAAACAACTAGGCACAAATACTTCACAAATAGATAAAAATGCAAAAAAAATATTTGAATCTGGCGTAATACGCGGAGTTCCATTTGTCTATGAAGTAGAATAATGCCCTTTCTTAAGATTAACTACTCTAATAAAATCGAAGTAACTCTAGGTGGTGCTTGGGACTATAAAATCCCAAGTAGCACCATAAGGCAGCTTGAACAAATTCCTAACAATAAAGAAATATCACTAAAGCTAGATGATGATTTTGATTTAGATTTTTGTGGTGGCAAGATTCTGCATTCATGGTGCAACAATAGAATCTTTGCCCAAAATGAACTTCTCTATAATCAAAAAAGCAAACATATACTAAAAGAACTAGATAGCAGTCAAAAACCAAAAGACAAAACTCTGCACGAAGAGATAATAGTAGCCCATAAAGATAGCTTCAAAATTATTAAAAGCTTCTCTAAAAAACTCTATTTTGCGTTTGGGTTTTTAGGGGAGATTATTTCTCTTGTAATACTAAGTTTTATAAAGCCAAAGAATATCAGAGTAAAAGCATTTTTCTATCATACTCAAGAATCTCTAATAAAAGCCGTAGGAATAGTATCTTTAGCCTGTTTTCTAATAGGAATTGTAATAGCATATCAAGGCTCAATTCAGCTAAAACAATTTGGTGCAAGTATCCTAATAGTCGAAATGAGTGCAATGCTAACTTTAAGAGAAATGTCGCCAATTATTGCTGCAATAATAATTGCCGGAAGAAGTGCATCTTCATTTAGTGCAGAAATAGGCATGATGAAATCCACACAAGAACTAGATGCAATGTCTGTTATGGGATTTAATCCGATTACTTTTTTAGTTATCCCTAGAATCTTAGCCCTATGCTTGATTATGCCTTTGGTTGTATTCATCGCTGATTTGTTTGGGATTTTAGGCTCTATGTTTATTAGCTCACTACAGCTTGATATAAGCACGGAGCAGTTTTTAGAGAGATTTTTGACTATGGTAGATGAGAGACATTTTTGGGTAGGTATGATAAAAGCACCATTTTTTGGACTTATAATATCCCTAATTGGGTGTTATCATGGATTTATAGTGGCAAAAGATACTAGAAGCATAGGTTTGCACACGACAAAAAGCGTAGTTGAATCTATATTTGCAGTAATAGCATTTGATGCAATTTGTTCTGTTATCTTTACCGAGCTTGGATTGTAGATGCAAAATATAATTGAAATAAAAAATCTAACTACCAAATATGGAGATAGAATAATCCATGATAATATAAGCTTCAACATACAGCAAAAGGACATATTTGCCATACTTGGTGGAAGCGGTAGCGGTAAAAGCACCCTGCTAAATACAATGATATTTCTAAAGCCTCCTACAAGTGGCGAAGTTAGATTTTTAGATAAAAATATATGGACGCTAGATGAAGAAGAATCTCTAAAGATGAAACTAAAATGCGGAGTTTTATTTCAGTTTGGTGCTCTTTTTTCATCTCTTAGTGTGCTTGATAACATTACAATTACTCTAAGAGAATACACTTCATTGCCAAATAGAGTAATAAACGATCTTGCATACATGTGGATACATCAAGTTGGACTAAAGCCTGAAGTAGCAAATCTATATCCTAGTGAGCTAAGTGGTGGAATGATAAAAAGAGTTGCATTAGCTAGAGCATTATCTCTTAGCCCAAAAGTGCTATTTTTAGATGAACCAACAAGCGGACTTGACCCAAAGAGTGCTAGACATTTTGATGAGCTAATAAAAGAGCTTAGAGATATTTTAGGCATTAGCATAGTTATGATAACGCATGATATGGATAGCGTAAAAAGCGTAGTAAATAGACTAATAATTTTAAAAGAGAGAAAAATATTTTTTGAAGGAACTATTAGTGAGCTAGAGAGGCAAACGGAATCTTTGGATTTATTTTTGTATCAAATTTAGGAGGAGATAATGGAGGCTAGGCTAAATCATGTGCTAATTGGTGTATTTTTTGTATTATCATTATTTGCACTTGCTTACTTTGTGTATTGGATTGGTAGATATGATAGAAATATTTCAAAATATAATGAATATTATGTATATAACACAGAGCTTCCAAAAGGGATTCGTTCAGAAACACAAGTTAGATTCCTGGGAATCCCAGTTGGTTTTGTCAAAAGCTATAAGCTAATAGACGATAATGTAGAAATGGTAATATGGATTAAAAAAGACATAAACATTAAAAAAGGAGCGAAGATTCTTGTAGATTCCCAAGGATTAACAAGTGGTAATTTTCTATCATTAATACAAGGCAACGAAGGGGACTTCACACAAGGAGAAAAGGCTGTCTTAGGCTTTGAAGAAAACTGGGTAGATAGAGTAGGAAACAAAGTAGAAAAAGCAATGGAGCAACTAGAGACAAGTTTATATAAAGTAAATATGCTTCTAAACGATAAGAATCTACAAAACATAGAATCTAGTTTGGAAAATTTTGCAAAATTTTCACAACACCTAGATAAAACACTCCTAAATATAGAGAGTGAAATACTAAAATTTGGTAACACAAGAGAGGTTTTTGAAGAATCTATAAAAAATGGAGACTATAATTTAAGAGAAATGATTACACCTCTTATATTTGACTTGCAACAAAGTGCAAAAAGATTTGACTCAATCTTGCAGAGCACACAAAGCATCACAAATGAAATAGAATCTTCTCCTTATGATTTTATTTTTGGAATTAAGACTAATAAACTTGGACCTAGGGAGGAGAGATGAGACAAATACTATTTTTAGGAATTAGTGCGATACTATTTGCTGGTTGCTTTAGCAAACAAATACAAGAACAAAATAAATATGAAATATACACCCCACTAAATAATAAAGAATGCCAAAAATATATAACAATAAGCTATCTTGGAATCGAAGTGGCGCAAAAGATAAATAGCACAAAAATAGCTTACAAAGAAAACAATAACAAACTAGAATATTTTGCAAAGAATAAATGGGCTTCAAATCTGCAAGATATGCTAGAGATAACACTAAATAAAATAGCAAAAAACAACTGCATAGCACTAAGTGATAATAATAGTCCAGAGAGTATGAAGCTAAAAGTGCTTGATTTATACTTCGATGAATCTAGTAATAAAGCCGTTTTTAATGCTATTTTGGAGTTAGGAGAGAGACAAATATGGATAGCAAAGCACACAAAAGTAGAGGAAGGTGATTTTAGTAAAATTATAAATGCACTAAATAGCACTATAAACTCTGGACTAGATGAGGCATTAGGTGAAATATGATATATACGATAAATATAGAAAATCTAAGACTTAAGGCAATAATAGGGATTCTGCCATTTGAAAGAGAAAATCCACAAGAAATAGAGGTGAATTTTTCTTGTAAATACGAAAAAAATAAAGAGTTTTTAGACTACTCAAAAATAAAAGAATTTATAGAAGAATCTTTTAAGAATGATTTTTTACTACTAGAAGATGCACTAGAGTTTTTTTATAACGAGATTCCAAAACGCTTTATAATTATTGATAGCTTTTCTTTAAAGATAACAAAACTAGACATTTTTAAAAACTGCAAAGTATCAATGGAGGTAAGCTATAAAAAGGATATAAATGAATGAGACAATAGAATTTATAAACCAAAGACATAAAAACTACGAAACAATAAAACAAAAACTAAAAACGCAAGATAAAATCCGTATAGGAATCCTAGTATGCTCTGATACTTCATTCCAATATCATTCTTTAATTACAGAATTACAAAAAGATTCTAGATTTGTAATAAATATTTTCGTAGTGCCAATGATTACTAAAAGTTTAGAAAAAATAAACGAAATGCTTACAACAACACTTACAAATTTACGCCAAAAATATCCGAATGTATATTCTGTATTCAATTTTGAAAAGCAGTGCTATATGGATATTTCGCCACATATTGACATTGCATTTTTTTGCAATATATATGATGCTGGAGTGCATGAATTATATAGAATAACTTATTTATCACAATTTATGCTTACTGTTTATGTGCCATATGGTTATACAGGGTTATTAAACTATGATGTGAATCACATAATAAATAAAATAGGATACAACACGCTTTGGAAAATATATGTAGAAAATAAAAAAACACAAAAATTAACACAAAATACTAAATATATGCCACACGATAATGTAATAGCTGTAGGCTATACAAAAATGGATCTATTACCAGCTCCAAAAATGACTGGGGGGGGGGGGCGATATGAAAACAATAATAATTTCTCCTCATCATACTATTACAAATTGGGAAGGATTAAGGCTATCAAATTTTTTAGAATTTAGTGATTTTTTCTTAGAATTACCAAAGCTATATCCTCAAATACACTTTATCTTCAGACCTCATCCACTTCTATTTGATACTATAAAGCAAAATCCAAATCTATGGAATGATAGCGTCGAATCTTATCTGACAAAAATCTCAAGAATACCAAATATGACATACGATGATACAAGCGATTACTTACAAACTTTTATGGATTCTAGTGCTTTGATACATGATTGTGGATCATTTCTGGCAGAGTATCTATTTACAGAAAAGCCAATGCTATTTATAGCAAAGAGAGCACAAGCAAATGATAGCTTCACCAAACATGGCAAAGACCTACTAGATAAACTATATCTAGCATATACACAAGAAGAAATAATAAACTTCATAAACGAAGTGGTTATAAACAATAATGATTACATGAAGAAAAAAAGAGTAAATTTTACCAACAAGCAAATAATCTACAATCAAGGCAATGCTGGAAAAGCAATCGCTAATGATATAATAAGAGAAATTTTTGGGTAAGGAAAATAATGCTACAAAGAAAGAATCTAAGATATGAAAATGGATTATTAGTAAAGGAAAAATACTATCTAGGAAAACTATGCGTATTAAAAAGAACTATAGACTATAAAAAATATGACACACAAACCACAACATATCTCTTTGGAATCCCACTATATAAAGAAAGCACAAAAATTAGCTCTAGACTTCTTTATAAATGCCATATACAAGAAAGCAAATACAACCACACGCTAGACGCAAACCATTATATGTCCCAAGATATAGCAAACGCAACAACGCAAAATAATCTGCATGATAGGCTAGAGAGGCTATGCAAGAATCTAGATCCACAAAGCATAGAAGTAGTAAACAGAATAATAAATAGACTAAAGCTAACAACACTAAGCAAGGATAAATCATACACTGGAGTAAGCAAAGAAGAACATAAAGCGCTAGAAAATCTAAGAGATAACTATCTAACAAATATAATAAAGCTAGATGAAAATTTGTATTTTTATAATGGATATTTCATACCAAAAAATCCACTTTACGAAGCTTCAGTATGGCTGTATGAACATAATATGAATCTATTCTCTACGCTAGATAAAATAAAAAATAAAAACATAATTGATGTTGGTGGATATATAGGAGATAGTGCCATTATCTTTGAAAAATACACAGACAAAAATATATACTGCTTTGAGCCTGTAAGTGATAACTACAAGCTAGTGCAAGAAACAATAAAACTAAATAATGCAACAAAAATAATACCTATAAACAAGGGTCTAGGCTCCAAGAAAGAAAATCTATCTATAATGAAAAATGGTGCAAACTCTACTATAAACAATACAGATAGTAGTATAAAAAACAAAGAAAAAGAACAAATAAGCATAACAACCCTAGATAGCTTCGTAGAGGAAAATAACATTGAAGTAGGATTCATAAAAGTAGATACCGAAGGCTTTGAAATGGAATTCCTAAAAGGAGCACTAGAGACTATAAAAAGTCAAAAACCAGCAATGCTACTTAGCATATATCATAGTGCAGATGACTTTTTTGGTATCAAACCATTTATAGAGTCTCTAAATTTAGGATATAGTTTTACTATTCACAAACCTATTGATTTTACTATTTCAGGTGAGTGTGCATTATATTGTGAAGTAAGGAATTAAAATGGCAAAAGATTCAAATGGAACAGAACTAAACGCTGGAGATAGCGTAAGTGTGATAAAAGACTTAAAGGTAAAGGGTGCAAACTCCACTATAAAAAGAGGCACAACAATAAAAAACATAAAGCTAACTAATAAAGATGATGAAATAGAAGCAAAAGTTGATAAATGCGGTGTGGCAGTGCTTAAGACTTGTTTTTTAAAGAAAATTTAGAGTTTCTTTTTCTTTGCTTCGTTAATTTGTTGAACCTTAATTAACACTTGAACCATTGCTTGATAAAGAGATTCTGGAATCTCTTTATCAATATCTACATCTTTATACAATGCCCTTGCAAGTGGTGGGTTTTCTATTATTGGTATTTCATGTTCTTCTGCTACTTTTTTAATCCTTTGAGCGATTAAATCGACTCCTTTTGCCAAGACTCTTGGTGCTCTTTCTTTTTGTGTATCATATCTTAGTGCCACTGCATAGTGAGTTGGGTTTGTAACTACAACATCGGCACTTGGTATATTTTGCATCATACGCTTTTTTGAAGCCTGGAACATAAGTGAGCGAATCTTTCCTTTTACTTGCTGGTCTCCTTCTTGGTTTTTAAACTCATCTTTTACTTCTTGTTTTGTCATTCTTAGGGATTTAAAATATTGATAACGCTTTAACATATAATCAGCCGCTGCCATAACTAAGAAAAATGCCAAAAGTATGCCAATTAGAATCAATGCTTTATCCCTAAACCACAACATTTGATCGCCCAAATTAAAAAGTGAAACCGTTGCTAATTCATGCATGAATCCTAAAAACACAAAAAAAGCAATAATAAATGCACTAAAAACCTTAAAGGTAATCAAAAAGCCATCTAAAAGCTTTTTTAAGGAGAATAGATTCTTAATTCCAGAGATAACATTTAGCTTTTGAAGCTTTGGTTGTATTGCCTTTATAGTTAATAAAAGTCCGCTTTGTGCTACATTTGCAACAACTCCAGTTATCATCAATGCAGCAAAAATAGGCACAAGAAGCAATATGGTCTCAAATGCCAACGACAAAGTTAAAGACATGGAATTTGCTAGGTTTAAATCTCTATTAAACAATCCATATACCGCATGAAACATATCACTTAATCCAGAGACCCAAAAACTAAAACACAAAAATATAAGCACAAGCCCAACAACCATACCCAAAAAAGCATTTACATCAGGGCTTTTTATAACATTACCTTCTTCTCTTGCCTTTTCTATCTTACGCCCGGTGGGTTCTTCTGTCTTTTCTTCATCAGCCATTTATAACCTTTAAATCCGCAAATTATATCAATATTTATAAACCATTCTTAAGGCTTCTTTATAGTCTTCTTTATAGTTTAGATTCTGTGTTTCTTTTAAATCTATACTTACATAATCTGCTTTTAATGATATAAGCAAATTTTGTAATTTATAGTTATTTTCTTGTATATGCTTTTTTACAACATTAATCGAATCTTTCGGATATATACCTATTAGCGGGTGGATTTTAGAATTACTCTTAGCAAAAGTTGGTCTTTGCATCTCATAAAAAGAATTAATAAGCCTAGTAAAAGATACAAAAAAGGGAGTATCAACCGCAAGAACAAAAATATCATCATCTATAAACTCTAAAGAGCTACAAAGCCCAAAAATAGGTGCATAAATATTGCTATTATCAAATATTGTTGGTATGTTATATGAATTTAACACAGATTCTTTGCTTGAGAAATATAATTTTTCAAAATTAGCTTTCATTTTTTTTGCTTGATAGTCTGCAAGAGTGAAATCTGCAAATTTCAAATACTCCTTTTTTTCTCCCATTCTTTGACTTCTGCCACCACATAATATCACGCCTACCATAATATCACCTTTTGCAAATTGATAAAAATTATAGCTTTTTTTATAACACTTAGGTAAGATTATGCTTTACTTTATAAAGGGAGAAATATTTGCTAGTTGATAGTTTTGGACGCACAATAGACTATATAAGAATAAGCTTGACTGAAAGATGTAATTTTAGGTGCATGTATTGTATGCCAAATACGCCTATGGATATAGGCAGTGAGAGTGATGATGTGCCATTAGATTCTGTATTAAACTTCATAAAAATAGCAATAAAACAAGGTGTAAAAAAAATAAGAATAACAGGTGGTGAGCCATTACTTAGGAGCCAAATTGTGCCTTTTATTGCAAAAATTTATGAACTAAATCCAAATATCGATATAGCACTAACTACAAATGCTTTTTTATTAGCTCCACTAGCAAAAGACTTAAAACAAGCTGGGTTAAAGAGAATAAATATCTCCCTAGATTCGTTAAAACCAGAAAAAATAGTACTAATTTCAAAACGAGATGGTCTAAATAAAATCCTACAAGGCATAGAATCTGCAGTCAAAGAAGGCTTCACAATCAAGCTAAATATGGTACCACTACTAGGCATAAATGATGATGAAATTGTGGATATTTTAGAATATGGAATAAATCTTGGAGTTGGAGTTAGATTTATAGAGTTTATGGAGAACACACACGCAAAAGATTCCACAAAAGGGCTTAGAGCAAATGAAATACTACATAAAATAAAAGCAAAATATGAAGTAGATTTATTAGAGAAGGATTTTTTTGGTCCTGCAACACTATTTAAGCTACCAACAAAAGATTGTATATTTGGAATCATAGCACCACACAATGATGATTTTTGCAAAACTTGTAACAGAATAAGGCTCAGCAGTGAAGGTAAATTAATACCATGTTTATATCATGAAAATGCAGTTGATATAAAAGAGCATATGTTAAGAGGAAATGAAAAAGAGATTCTGAAAAATCTAAAACTATGCGTAGAAAAAAAACCAGAAAAAAATGACTGGGACAATAATGAAGTATCTACTAGGGCATTTTATAAAACAGGTGGATAAATAGTTCTAAATAATAATAATTTTCTTTTAAGAATTAATCTATATAATTACACCAACTTTTTCAAATAAAAGTGATATAATCAAATTAACTTCAAATTAAGGAAAAAATAATGAGCAAAGTAGTTCAAACTTTAAAACAAATTCAAGCAGATAGTGCAGTATTCTACATTAAGCTTCACAACTATCACTGGAATGTAGTTGGTATGGATTTTCACCCTGTGCATAAAGCATTAGAGGAAATGTATGATGATATTACTGATTTAATGGACGATTGTGCAGAGAGAATCTTGCAATTAAACGAAAAGCCTTATGTAACACTAAAAGATATGCTAAGTGCTAGTAAAATTGCTGAAGAGAGTGCTACAAAATTTGATTCAAAGACTATCTTAAAAGCTATTTTGCCTGACTATGAGATGTTCTTAAAGAATCTAAGAGAGCTATCTGATATAGCTGGTGAAGCAAATGACAAAGCAACAGTTGCACTAGCAGATGAGAAAATAGCTTCTTTAGAGAAGTTCTTATGGATGCTAAAGGCTCAACTAGCCTAAAACAAAGGAGTATCCATCTCCTTTGGAATCTCTAGCCCCATTAGTTTTAGCACACTTGGTGCAATATTATTAAGTCCTCCATTTTTTACACTTTTGACATTTGGTGCTGATATAAATGCCCACACCTCGCCTATAGTATGATTTGTAAGAATCTCACCATTATTATTTTGCATTTCCTCACAATTCCCGTGATCACTTGTTAGAATTAGTGCATATTCTTTTTCTTTGGATTTCTCATAGATTCTGCCTATTTGAGTATCCACTGCTTCGACTGCTTTTATAGCTGCAGACAAAGAGCCTGTATGTCCTACCATATCACCATTTGCAAAATTAACAACAATAAAATCATACTCCATATCCATAGCTTTTAATACCTCATCACACACTTCAAAAGCACTCATTTCTGGCTTTTCATCATATGTTTTAACCTTTGGTGATGGTATTAAGATTCTATCTTCTCCATTATATGGTTCTTCAATTCCGCCATTGAAGAAAAATGTTACATGTGCATATTTTTCTGTCTCTGCTGTGTGGAATTGTCTTAAGTTATTTTTAGAAATTATCTCTGCAAGTGTATTTTGTATGCTATCTTTTGGAAACATAACTGGAAAGTTAAAATTCTTATCATATTGTGTCATTGTAACCAACGGTAATTCAACAAAACCTTTCCTGACAAAAGAGCTAAAATCAGCAATCCCCAATGCACTAACAATCTCTCTAGCTCTATCACTTCTAAAATTCACAAAAATAATGCCATCATCTTTACTAAAGCTCTCTCCAATAAAACTAACTGGCTCTATAAATTCATCAAAAATTTCTTTAGAATATTGAGTCTCTATATACTCTAGTGGCGTTTTATCTGTTAGATTTTCGCCAAGTGCTATTGTATTATATGCCCTCTCTACTCTGTCCCACCTATTATCTCTATCCATTGCGTAGAATCTCCCGCAAAGAGAAGCCACCTTGATATTTGTGCCTTGAATCTTCTCTAAAATAGACTGCACAAAACCTAATGCACTTTGAGGCAACACATCCCTACCATCGCTAATTAAATGTAAATATATCTCATGACTATCTTTAAGTCCAAATGCCAAAGCATTTATATGATCTATATGAGAATGCACACCACCATCACTTGCTAAGCCTATTACATGAATCTTTTTTGTGTTTTTTAGAGATTGCAAGGCTTTATTTTTTAACAATTCTCCACTCTCTATTGCTTTGTTTATTTTTACTAAGTCTTGGTATAAGATTCTGCCACTTCCTATACACATATGCCCCACTTCAGAATTCCCCATTTGTCCATCTGGTAGCCCAACTGATAATCCATAAGTCTTTATCATTCCATATGGAACTTCTTTGAAAAGCTTTTCATAATTTGGCTTATTAGCGTGGAAAAATGCGTTATATTCTGTCTCTTTACTATATCCTATGCCATCTGTTATCACAAGTATTGTTTTCATTAGCTATCCATATTTAAACTTTATTTAGTTAGAATCTTACCTTAAATTTTGGATTTTAAAGTGTTTATTCATGTTATACTATATTTATTCTATATTTGACATAAATATCTTTCAATACATCTCTGTAAGGGCGGCTATAGCGTTTTTCGTAAGCTTCATTTTGGTTTTAATTTGTATGCCAAAATACATACTATGGACACAAAAGAGAGGCACAAATCAACCAATATCAGAGTTCGCTCCCAAAAATCACCAACAAAAGACAAACACGCCAACAATGGGTGGAATAGTATTTGTATCATCAACACTAGTTGCTTCTTTTATATGCGCCAAATTAACAAACGAATATGTAATCTTAGGACTTTTGAGTATTATATTATTCTGCTTAATAGGAATCAAAGACGATTTATCAAAAGTCTTACAAAGAAAAAACGCTGGTATGAGCGCTAGAACAAAACTTCTTTTGCAAGGACTTAGTGCTTTTGTTATTGCACTTGGATTATATTTATTTAATTTTGATACATCTTTTTATGTTCCATTTTTAAAGAATCCTTTGTGGTATTGGGATATATTTAGTATTTGCTTTTGGATTTTAGTCTTTATTGCTACTAGTAATGCGGTGAATCTAACAGATGGACTAGACGGACTAGTAGCAATTCCATCAATTTATGCAATCACAACTCTTGGTGTATTGGTATATATTGCTGGGCACTCTGTGTTTAGCTCATATTTATTGTTGCCAAAAATAATCGGAAGTGGCGAAGTTGCCATTGTTGCTTCAGCTTTAGTTGGCTCTTTAATAGGGTTTTTGTGGTATAACTGCCACCCTGCACAGGTATTCATGGGAGATAGTGGCAGCTTGGCTTTAGGTGGGTTTATAGCATATATGGGGATAGTATCAAAAAATGAGATTTTATTATTTGTAATAGGTTTTATTTTTGTCGTTGAAGCATTATCTGTATTATTACAAATAGGAAGCTACAAAACAAGAGGTAAGAGGATTTTTCTAATGGCACCACTTCATCATCACTTTGAAGAAAAGGGACTAAGTGAATCTAAAATAATAGTTAGATTTTGGATTGTTGCATTAATTAGCAACATAATTGCATTAATTACTCTAAAGCTTAGATGATGATTGTATTACTTGGATTTGGTGGGACAACACAAGCTATTGCAAAGCAATTTGCACCTTGTGCTATTTTTGATGATAAGTTTCTATATAAACAAACAGACGAGCTTGGAAATATTCTAATGCCTACAAATATGCTTGTATCTTTTTTATCAGAAAACAAAAATATACAAGTCATAACAAGTCCCGGAATCCCGCCACAAAACCAAATGATACAAGATACAATAAAGATTCTAGGCAAAAATAATTTGCTTAGCGAATATGACTTCTTTGCCAAAGATATGCCTCCTAGCATATGGATAAGTGGCACAAATGGCAAAACCACAACAACACAAATGCTACATCACCTATTATCACATAGAGGCATTGAGTGTGGGGGCAACATAGGCACACCACTTGCAAATCTATCCAAAAATGCACCAATGTGGATTTTAGAGACTAGCTCATTTACTCTGCATTACACAAATATTGCAAGACCAAATTTATATATCTTATTACCACTTAGTGAAGATCATATAAGTTGGCATGGAGACTATGAATCTTATGTAGATTCTAAACTAAAAGTACTTTTACACATGAGAGAAAAAGAAATAGCCATAATCCCCAAAAATCTGCAAAACCATAAATACTGCAAAGAAAGCTTAGCTTGTCTTATATTCTATGAAAATAGCACAGATCTTGCAGAATCTTTTTATATAAATTTGCAAGATATACCATTTAAAGAACCATTTTTGCTCGATAGCATTCTTGCACTATGTGCTAGTAAGGCTCTATTTTCAGAAGCAAACTACAAATTACTATCAGAATTTAAAATAGGGCAACATAAAATAGAAGAATTTTTTGATAATAAAAATCGACTATGGGTTGATGATAGTAAGGGAACAAATGTAGATGCTACTATACAAGCTCTAAAAAGATACAAAGACAAAGAGATTCTGCTAATTTTAGGCGGAGATGATAAGGGTGCTAATTTAGACTACTTATTTGCAGAGCTAAAAATGCTAAATGTAAAAATATATGCCATAGGAAGCAACGCAGAAAAGCTAAAGCTCCTAAGCGATGAATCTAGCATAACATGCACCATGTGTAAAGAGCTAAAAATAGCAATAAAAGAGATAAACAAGATTCATAGCACAACTTCTGTTGCACTACTATCGCCTGCTGCTGCTAGTTTGGATCAATTCTCCTCATATAAACAAAGAGGAGAATTATTTAAAAAATACGCATTAGAAACAACATAAATCCTTCTTAGATTCCTAAGCTAGTAATTATGTTATCTATTTTCTTTGTTACAAAATTATACACTTAACTCTAGGGTAATTTTATCTTACTTTATAAAAATCGTCGTATTTAATGCTGGGCCTACATTTATAGAGCGAGAAGTATAGCTAAAGATTCCACTATCGTTTGCCAATTCAGAAATATCCCATAATTCTAAATATCCATCAACCCTTCTATCACCATCAATGTCTATACCAGAAGTCTCTATTAATCTAGCTTCATTTCCCAAAAATGTAGCACTCCCATAGCCCTTACCACCATAGCCAATAACAGCAGTTTGCACCACAAAAAAGCCCCCTTCATGATCGTATTGCGTAGCTAGTTGATTGTTTGGTATATCTTCACATACTTCCTTTGTTGTTTGCAGCTTTTTTGTAGAACACACTTGCAACACCATAACCCTAGATACAGGAGGCGCTGAGTTGCTACTTTTTATATTCAAATTGTTAAAGATTCTTCTAACTTGCGCTAGTGATTTATCCATACCGCCTTGTTTTATGCGATCTTTATTTATAGAATCTCTATCTACAAACACATTAACACCGCTCCTTGTGATAGTCTCACCAAATACTATGCCCACAGATAATAAAATACAAATTATAATTTTCATATCAATTCCTAGAAAATTTTTACAGAAATTAAGCAAATTACATTCCTACAAATAAAAATAAAAATATTTCTCATTTTTATTTTTATTTAAATAAGTTTAAAATACTATTGTGCCCATTTCAATATTTTAAGAAGGAAAATTTATGTCAAAATTTACAAAATACACAGGAATCTTGTCTATCATATTGCCAATTATAAGCAATGCTAATGAAGAATACAGACTAGATAAATCAGTGGTTAGTGCTTCTGGTTTTATGCAAGATGTAAAAGAAGCACCAGCTACAATATCAGTAATAACAAAAGAAGAGTTATCAACAAAGCCTTATAGAGATATTGCAGAAGCTATATCTGATATACCCGGAGTGGATTTACATGCTTCAAAAGGTAAGACTGGCTCATATTTAATAACAATGAGAGGAATTACAGGATATACTTTAATCCTAATAGATGGTAGAAGACAAAGTGTAAGCGGTCAAATTGGACCAAATGGATTTAGTGAAGCCCCAAGTGTATTTATGCCACCATTATCATCTATAGAAAGGATAGAGATAATAAAAGGACCTATGTCAACTTTGTATGGTTCAGATGCATTAGGTGGTGTTATAAATATAATAACTAAAAAAATATCTAACACATGGAGTGCGAGCATACAAACAGAAGGAATCTTTAATCAAGATTCTAAATGGGGAAATTATTATGGCACATCTCTATATACTTCAGGTCCTCTAATAAATGATAAATTAGGTTTGACGCTTAGGTTAAGAGAATATTATAGAGAGGGTTCTAGCGTAGAATTTAGACAACAAAATGGAGAAATCTTATCCCCAAGTGTAGCAGGACCTCAAAACCCAACAAGAGCAAACTTGCACAACATAGGAACAAAATTAACATATACACCAAATGATAACAACACTATTATTTTAGATTTTGACTATGGACTAAATAAATATAATAACAATAAATCTCAAATAGGGACACTTACTAAGCCTAATTCTGAAGGTGGATTAACTGGTGGATACACGGACTCTATGGGATTTGAAAAAATTGTTACTTACTTAACGCATGAGGGAGCTTATGATAATTTCGTAATAAACTCTGGTATACAATACAACAGCGTATCAAATGATGGCAGGGAAGTAGTTGGGGATAAAAGCGTAAAATATCTTGGCGAAAATAGAGATATTCTAGCACAGACATATATAGCAGATACAAAAGTTACCACATTAATTGGCGACAAGAATATGATAACTTTAGGAGGAGAATACAGGTTAGAAAAAATGCAAGATAAAATAGCAAATCCTACAAATTTTGATCAATATTCAATAGCTATTTTTGGAGAAGATGAAATATCAATCACAGATAAACTGAATTTAACACTTGGTGCTAGATATAATTATCACGAAACATTTGGAAATAATATATCACCAAGAGCATATGTTGTCTATAATCCTACAGACAATCTAACACTAAAAGGAGGAATCTCCACAGGCTTTAAGGCACCAGAGCCAAATTTATTAATACCCGGAGAATACAATTATGGAGGGCAAGGCGCAGTGCCAATATTTGGCAACCCAAACCTAACAGAAGAAACATCTATAAACTATGAGGCCTCCATATACTATAATACAGATTTATTCTATATTGGAGCAACTGGCTATATTACAGATTTCAAAGATAAAATAAGCAGTGTTTCTATCCAAAAAGACGCAATAGTGCCAAATACAAATAGAATCTGCACACCATTTGGAGGCAGGACAACTTGCTCTCAAGCAATAAATCATGGCGAAGTTGAATACAGGGGCATAGAACTTCAAGCCGGAATTTCTCCTTTTGAGAATTTAAACTTTGATTTTGGATATAGCTATACAGATAGTAATATAAAAGAATCTCTAGCAAAAGAAACCATAGGCACACAAGTGGCATATACATTAAAACACAACATAAATGCAAAAGCTAGTTATAAAATATTAAATTTTACACCATACATAAAAGCGGAATGGCAAGGAGATAGATACAGGGATCCAAGCGAATACGAAAGCTTAGGAAAAACATATAAAAATATATTTCTATTATCATTTGGTGCTAGTTATGAAATCAATCCTAACTGGACATTAAATGGCGGAATATACAATCTCTTAAATAAAGATTTTACCAACGAATTCATTTATGATGGTAGCGGATATTACAATGCATATAATAGAGTTGAGGAGGGGAGAAGATTCTGGCTGTCTTTAACTGGAACATTTTAAAATATAGAATCTAATGTCAATTAGATTCTATCTATCATATATTTTTCAAATCTTGATATTACTTTATTAAATGGGGTTGATTTTCGTCTTAGCGAATAAAAATACCTATCAGGATTCAAATTTATAATCTCAATTGCAAAAAGCTTTTTAGATTCTAGCTCATCTTTAATGGCTAACTTTGAAAACACAGAAATAGCACCTTTATTTATAACTAAATTCTTAATGGCACTTATCCTATCTATCTCTAAAAATATAGGAATCTCGCTTTGTATATCACCAATTGAATCTAAAAACTTATCTCTAAGGCCTGAACCATACTCTCTAAAAATCCATTTCCTATCCAATAGCTCATCAATATATCTAGGCTTTGAAGCTAAAAGAAAGTCATTACAAGCAACAACTAGTTCATCTTTTTGCAACACCTCCCTTATAAAGCCCTCTTTTTCTGCTAGATTCTGACTTATTTCTCCCTCTACAAGCACAAAATCAACATCACCATTTTTAAGTAGCTTTAAGCATTCTTTTGTGTTATGTATTTGAGAGTTTATTTGAATCTTTTGGTATTCACTTGCAAAATCAAACAATATTGATGGGAGTAGATATTCCCCTATGGTGTGTGTTGAGGCTATCTTTAGCTCCCCATGTAACTCATCATCTCCCAGCACTTCAAAACTCTCATAATATTTCTCTACCACCTCTAGCCACATGCTACCCAAAAATAGTGCCTTTGACGTTGGAAGCAACTTTTTGCCCTTTCTTTCAAACAAAACCTCCCCTATTATGCTTTCTAAATTTTTTATTATTACTGATATGTTTGGCTGCGTTGTTTTAAAGTTTTCAGCAGTTGTTGTTGGGCTTTTTGTCTTTAAAATATCTAAAAAAACCTCAATATCCCTTATTCTCATTACAGTTCCATTTATATTTTTTATTATTTTAATAAAAATAATATATTTTTATTATTAAAATAAAATAAGTATAATTCACAAAAAAGGAGGATTTATGTCAAAAACAATACATATAAACCAATTTATAAATTCAAATATTAAAGGCTTCTTGTTTGTTGGCCTTATAGTATTTATATCATTCTATCTAGCCAATATAGAAGCTATATACAAGACCACACATCTAGCGGCAACTGCTTTTGCTATCCTTTTGGGTGCTTTTTTATCACCGATATTTTTTAGATTCGAACATACTTTAAACGCAGGCGTTAATTTTAGTGCCAAGAAGCTTCTTCGTCTTGGTATTGTGCTATATGGATTTAATGTAACTTTCACAGAGCTTTATAGTATCGGAATCTATGGCATTATCATATCGATTATTATAATTTGCAGTGTATTTTTTATTGCTATCTTGGCAGGTGTTAAGATTTTTGGACTTGATAAAGAAACTTCCATATTAATAGGTGCTGGTAGTGCCATTTGTGGTGCTGCTGCAGTCTTAGCAGTGGAATCTTCGCTAAAATCAGAACCATTCAAAGGCATAATGGCAGTTGGAACGGTGGTTGTCTTTGGACTTTTGGGCATGTTTTTATATCCACTTGCATACTACTATGGACTTATACCAAACTTGGATACAAATAGTGTTGGAATCTTTATGGGTGCCACTTTGCATGAAGTTGCAAATGTGGTTGGTGCTGCAGAAATGGCAAAAGATTTAAGCCAAGGAGAATTCACTCAAAATGCAGCAAATATGGCGATTATCCTAAAGATGATGAGAGTTATTATGCTTGTTCCATTTTTGTTGTTGCTAACATACTTTATAGCACATGATAAGAATGAAAAAGAAATTGTTGACAAGAAAAAGATAGCCATACCATATTTTGCGTTTGGATTTTTGGGAGTGATTATTTTAAATACATTTCTATCAGACTATAAAGATTCAATATTGCTTGGCATAAGCGTTGAATCTCTTTTAAGCTTTGGCAAACTTTTATGTTCTATTTGTATTGTATTTGCCATGGCTGCTTTAGGCTTACAAATAAATATTAAAAAATTTCTAGGCTCTGGAAAAAGTGCATTTGCACTAGCTTTTCTTCTATGGATTGTTTTAATTGTTGGGGGATATTTGCTAACTCTAGCCTTTAGAGACTTTATATAGAAATATAAAATCTCTATATAGGCATATACCACAATACAAACCCTACAAAAATAACAAGAGATAGTAAAAATGCACTAAGTAGCCTGTTTGTCACCATTGTTGCAATAAATACAAATATCAAAAGTGCAAGTTTTACTACATCGACCAATGCAAAATCGCTTACAAAACTTACTATATCTTTACTAAAAAATGCAGTAGCATACACGATTGCCCCAAGCATTGCTTGTGTGCTATATGTTAAAAACCTATAAAATACTCCATCTTGATTGCTTAAATAGGCACTTTTGGCAAAGAAAAATGGCAAAATGCGAAAAGCAAATATACTTAAAGCAGAAAAGATTAATAAAGCCCAAAAACTCATGCTACATCTCCTCTTTTTCTCTGAATCTCATCAAAAACAACCATAAAAAATCCTATAACAAATGGCAAAATAAGCAAATAATAACTAGGTGCAAGTGCCAACCCAAAAGGAGCAAACAAAAAACCTAAAAAGTAGGAATTAACTTCTTTTAAGTTTGGATAATGCTTAGCAGCTAAACCTGTAAATTGTAAAGGAAGCACTAAAGATATGATTTCTTTAAGTTGAGGAGAATTAAGCGATGAGCCTGTCTCATATCCTATGGCAGTGGAGAGAATAGATACTAGCCAAATAGGTATCCCAAGCCCCAAAAAGTAAGCAAATGGGTGAATACTTGCCTTTTTAAAATAAGAAATGCAACCACTAAAAACTGAAGGACAAATTACTATACTGCTTAAAGAAAGTTTTATAATGCTTTGATTTTTAAAATAAGGGGCTAAAGTTGCACTCATTAGCAAGAATCTAGCATTCATAGCTAAAATTAGCGGAATTAAAATATAGCCCTCTTTATAGCTTTGCACAAGCAAAAATTGTAAAGGAGTGGAAAATACAAAAAGCGTAGTTGATAAAGTCTCAAAAAAACCTAAAGCATTTGCATAGCCATTTGCCCCGATGGAGAGATACAAAAATATAAAAGACACACCAAAAATAGCTGAATCTTTTAGCCCATCTAAAAGATAATTTTTCATGCAAAATCCTTATAGTTAAACTTTAAACCCTTGCTTCTTATTAGAATTCTTGGTTTTTCTGCATCTTTTTTTATGTTATTTAATTTATCTCTTCCATGTAACACTTGCTTGTTTTTTATAATAAGAAACGAACCAATCCCATTAAACTTATTTGTATTAATTTTATTTTCTACAATATTTCTTAGTATTTCTATAATATGATGTGAATCCTTATCTATACCCACCATTCTAAAGCCAACATTAGTATCGTTTCTGAAATCTAAGTTAACGCTTAGTGTATCGTTATATGTTATTAAATTTTTTATCGTTTTCTTTATACAAGATACATTTTTACCTGATATAAATTTTGCTTTTGCTCTTAGGAGTGCTTCTAATTGCTTATCACCTAGTAAATTTATTATTTCTCTTATTGGTAAATAATTTGTAGGGGTATTACTTATATCTTTACAAATACTTAAAGAAAGCAAGTCTATATCTCTAGTTTCATAAATATCATCGCTGTGCAAGGATATCATTCCAACTCCACCACCCCATTCCTTGTAATCAAAAGCTTTTTCTTTTAAACATAGCCATTTGTGATCTTCATATTCATAATGTATATCTATAAGCCCAAAAATATCAGATAAACTTTCATGGGCTATATAGTGTAGCTCTAAATCACTTTCTTTTAATATATTATTTATAATTACAGCAGAGGTAAATTTATCATCAAACCTTCTTATTTTCTCTAAATCTTCTTTACAAATATTATCTAATACAAGACTCATAAAGCTAGCTTTTTAAAAGATAATGGCTCTTGTATATTTTTTGACTCCAACCACCAAGATTCTATTTTTTTTGCAAATAGGACAAGTCTATGGTAATTTCATATTGTTTAGTGCAATATTCTCTTATAAGCTCTATCATTATTATTATCTCCTTTGTCTTAAAAATTAAAATAAATATAACATTTATGAATATATTTTGGTTAAATATTTCTTTAATTTTTTAATTTTCTTGTGTGTTTGTTTCTAAATTACAAATTTATTAATACTTTAAGCAGGGATTTAATTTTACAATAGTAAAAGGAGGAGTTTAAAAGAGCTTATGAAAAGCTAAAGTTGCATCTATCTTAAAACTCTAGTAAATGGATTTGTGCTGTGCTTGTTCCAAAGAATAGGTTGCTTTAGCAACCAATGGATAACTTTGCTTGTATGCTTGATTGACAAAACCTCCTTGCAATGACAAGATAAAAAGATGGTTAATTCTATAATGACAGAAGTGGGAGTGTAAATCTCACAATAACAAAAGATAAAGCCTTGTAATAAACGCAAAACACTCCAGTGTGATACTACAAAGGCTATATCTTGTTAGTCTAAATATTGCAACTACTAAATTACCTTATAGCTCTAATTGCATTTAATAGTGCAAGGAGTGCTACACCCACATCACCAAAAAGTGCTACCCATAAATTTGCCACACCAAATGCACCTAAAATCATGATTCCTGCTTTAACCCCTAATGCAAAGATTATATTTTGCCAAAGGATTGTGCGTGTTTTTTTAGCTATTTTTAAAAGCTTTGGAATCTTTTTTAAATCATCGTTTAAAATAACTACATCAGCTCCCTCTAGTGCTACATCGCTGCCTTTACCCATTGCAATTCCAACATCACTTAAGGCTAAAGATGGTGCATCATTTATCCCATCTCCTACAAATATGGTTCTTTTATGATTCTTGCTTTGCTCTTTTATTATGCTTTTTAAATGTGTAACTTTATCACTTGGCAATAATTCTGCATAATAATTTTTAATCCCAACAATATTAGAAATTTCCTTTGCTATATTCTCTCTATCTCCACTTAGCATATAGAGTTCATAGCTTTGAAGCTCTTTTATAGATTCTACTGCTTCATTTTTTAATTCATCTTCTAGCTCTATGCTACATATTAGTTCTAAATCATACGCTACAAATACTTGGCATTTTGAATCTGTATTAACTTCTATGTTTTTTTGTATTATGGACTCTATATATCTTGCATTTCCTACTGCTACATTTACACCATTATAAGTCCCACTTATACCGCCCCCTGCACTCTCTTTTATATTATCAATATTTAATATCTCATCTATTTGCGATAGTTGTATTGCTTTTGCTATTGGGTGATTTGAATTATTCTCTAATGATTTTGCTATTTTTAATACAAATTCTTTATCATATTTAGAATATAGATATATTTCTTTTATTCTTAACTCACCTTTTGTTAGCGTCCCAGTCTTATCAAATACTATCGCATTTACACTATTTAGAGTTTCTAAATAGCTAGAACCTTTGATTAAAATACCTTCTTTGCTCGCCCTTCCAAGTGAGGCAAAAAATGTAAGTGGTATAGATATAACAAGTGCACAAGGACAAGATACGACAAGAAAGATTATCCCTCTATAAAGCCATGTTTTAAAACTCTCTAAAAACACAGAATCTAAAAATAAAACTTCATACAAAGTAGGGAAAATGACGATACCCAATGCTAAGAGCGTAACTATAGGGGTATAAAGTCTAGCAAATTTTCTTATAAATTCTTCACTTTTGCTTTTTTGTGCTTGACCTTCTTCAATTAGCTTTATAATTTTAGAAAACGCAGAATCTTCATAACTTTTTGTAGCCTTTATATGTAATGTGCCCTCCAAGTTTATCCCACCTGATAGCAAAGAATCACCACTTTTTACACTTTGTGGTAGAGATTCACCATTTAATGCAGAGTTATCAATACTACTCTCACCCTTTATAATCACACCATCAGCAGGGATTCTATCTCCTGCTAATACAACTAAAATATCATCTATTTTAATATCTTTTGGATCTTTTTCTTGTATTTCATTGTTTTGTAGAATCTTTACTGATTCTATTTTTAGAGAACTTAGGTTTCTTATTGATTGTTTGGACTTTTCTACTATTAGAGATTCTAAACTCTCTCCAACGCGATAAAAAAGCAAAATAGCAACAGCCTCTGCACCATCGCCTATAATCCATGCACCAATAGAAGCAATAGCCATAAGACTATTTTCGTTAAAAAATTCTTTCCTAACAAGCCCTAAGAATGCCTCTTTTAAAATCTCATAACCCAAAGCAAAATAACAAAATAAATATATAGCACTCAAAATTAACTCTTGCACATCTAGCTTCATAAAATCTATGCCTAAAGTGCATACATATATAGTCGAACTTGCTATAAATAATATCTGCCTATAACTAGCTCTTTCTTTCTTGCCACCACAGCAACCACTATTACAACAGCCTTCCATTACTATTCCTTACACCTCTTGAATATGCTCTAATCCCTGCTCAAATATCTTTTCTATATGATCATCGTCAAGTTCATAATAGACTTCTTTGCCATGTTTTTGGTATCTAACAAGCCTTGCTTGACGTAAGATTCTTAATTGATGAGATATTGCAGAATTAGACAAATTTAATATTTTTGAAATTTCACTTACGCATAACTTCTCTTTGCTTAATAACGATAGGATTCTTATCCTAGAAGAATCACCAAATATTTTAAAAAGCTCTGCTAACTCGTATAACAATTCTTCCTTTGGTAGATTATTTGCTACTTTTTCTAAAATTTCATCTCTTGTTTGCATTATATTTCTTTAAAATAAATTTATATATGAACAAATATTCATATGTTCAAATATTAATAATTATATTCTTAAATGCCAATGAATCTATATTTGTATCTGACTAGGTAACTCCCAAAGTGGCAAAAATACGCCAAGTGCCAACCACAAAACCAATAATCCTAAGACAAAAATCATAAATGGCTCTATTATGCTAAGTAAAGATTCTGCCTTGCTTTCTAACTCATCTTTGTGCAATTCCAAAATAAGCTCTATACTCTCTATAAACCCATCTTCATCTTTACTGCTTTTTAGAAGTTGCTTTGTTAGGCTATCCCATATATTTAATTTAAGCAAAGATTCTTGGAGACTAAACCCCTTATTTACACTTATATACACACTATTTAACTTTGATTTTAAATATTCATTATTTAGAGATTGTATAGATATGCTTAATGCAGCCTCTAGTTTCACTTTACTCTTATAAGTCCAATAAAAGCTAAGGAAAAATTTCACACTTTCATAATAATAAAATACCGCTCCAAAATATGGTAGTTTTAAAGACAAATAAGACAATCTTTCTCTTACAAAACATGACTTTTGATAAAATATTTTTATTATTATATAAATAATAATAAAAATTACTGCAATAAGGATTCCATATTCTAAAACCAAGAATCTCATAAATAATAAGCTGACACTAGCAAAAGGCAAATCTCCTTTAATACTCAAAAACAAGGATTCAAATTGTGGCAAAACAAAAATAGTAATAGCCAAAAACACACATGCCATAACAACACAAACAAATGCAGGATAGGAAATAGCCTTTTTTAAAAGCTTTGTATTTTTTGCTTTGTTTTTTAAATCCAAAATTATAAATTCCAAAGAAGATAGTAAATTCCCAGATTTCTCACCTATATCTATCATAGAACATATAAAATCACTAAATTTTGCCTCAACAAAACACATATGCAACGATTTTCCAGCATTTAGTCCAAGCAAGATTCTTTGTATTTGTAATTGTAATTTTTTATTTTTTGTCCCATCTAGCGTATCGCTTAGTATTTTATTGAATGGTAATTTTGCCTTTAATCCAAGCTTTATATGATAGAACATATTTATCATTTCTTTTGTGCTTGGTTTTAGTTTTATAAATCTATTAAATATACTCTCTTTTGTTTCTATTTTTATTGGCTTTATTTGCTCTTTACTTAATGTTATATCTAGTGCTTCAAAACTATCACATTTTATTTTTTTGGATTTTAACTTACCATCTTTTTTATAGGTGATATAAAAAATCATTTAACAACCCTATAAACCTCATCAATATCAGTTATACCACTCTTTACTTTCAGCATTGCTTGGCTTGTTAGAGAGAAGTTCTCATGTTTTGCCTCTATTATTTCTAATAGCTCACTTTTTGTTATTTTCCCATTTATAAAATCACTTAAAGATTCATCGTTTAATAATATTTCAGCGATTACTTCTCTATCTTTATACCCGGTAAAACTACACTTTTGACATGCTTTTTTTATAAATCCTATATCTGTCTTTTCTTTGCAAGTACATAGTTTTCTAATTAGCCTTTGAGAGATTATCCCACTTAATGCCTGTGATATAAAATAAGGCTCTAAACCAAGCTCTAATATCCTAGAAATAGCATCTAAAGAATCATTTGTATGAAGAGTAGCAAATACTAAATGCCCTGTAAATGCTGCTTGTATAGCTATTTTTAGCGTTTCTTTATCTCTTACTTCACCTATCATTATCACATCTGGATCTTGTCTTAATACATTCCTTAACACATTGCTAAAGCTTACTTTATGATTTATGGCAACTTGAGATATTTCTTGCAGTCTATATTCTACTGGATCTTCTATTGTGATTATTTTTAGATTCTTATTTTTTATTATATTTAGCATTCCATATAAAGTCGTGCTTTTCCCACTTCCTGTAGGACCTGTAACTAAAACTAGCCCATATGGCAAGTTATATAGATACTCCAATTTTTGCAGTTGAGATTCACAAAACCCAAGATTATCTAGCGTTAATATTGTCTTATTTTTGTCCAAGATTCTAAGAACTATTGATTCGCCATCTATTAGAGGTAAAGTTGAGACTCTAAAGTCAAACTCATTATTTTCTCCATTTTTTCTTTTAAGATTAAAGGAGAATCTCCCATCTTGTGCTACGCTATTTTCAGTTATTTCAAGGTTTGCAATTAGCTTCAAACATAAAGAAAGTGGTGCAAAACAAACTTCTTCAAACAAAAATCTATCAATTAAGATTCCATCTACTCTAAGCCTTATACGCATGTTATTCATATCTTTTTCAAAGTGTATATCACTTGCATTTTTATAGATAGATTCTTGCAAGATAAGTGTTAAGAGATTCATAGCACTAGAAGTGCCATCTTGTGTGATTTCATCATTTATTTCTTGTAGCATGGAAGATTTATATTTGTTTATTTGCTCTTCTACTTGTAGATATTCTATTAAGCTATTAAAACTATCTTCATTTATTGTATTTATCTCTAAAGTTTTATCTTTATGTAATGCTTTAAAAGAATCTAGATTCTCGCTTTTTTCTGTGGTTACTATGCTTAGTTTGGAGTCTTCTATTTTTACAATCACAACACCAAAATACTGCATTTGCAAAATACTCAAACTAAGTGCAGAATCTACATTTAGACCTTGTATCAATCTTATCCTTTAGAGTTTAGGTAGATTGTAACATGACAAATCAAATCAAGTAAATAATTAAAAAGCTTTTTGTAGTTTATAAAAGATATTTGTAACTATTTGCAATAAATATAAACTAGAATAGCTCATTACTGCATTATCTTTTAACCTCTTTTCTATTCACTTTCTTTTCTCTATTTTGTGCGTTTTGTTGCAATGTTGCGTGTTCATTTTTGATTTCTAGTGGCCAATCCATTCCTTGCTCTTGCACATTCCATTCTGGGTATTTTCCATTTTCTTCTTTCAAATAATCATCAATGCAACATTGTTCTATAAGTTTATATGAAATATACGCATTTTGCACTAATTTAGTTCCAAATAAACCTTTAATTTCTTTTTCAAAATTTTCTTGGTAAATCATATAAAATTCTATTTTTGCACCCTCTAAAATCGTATAATACAAAAAATACCACACACCAAAACTGCGTATGCTAGGACGCCCTTTTACTCCACCATCTCTATAAATCTCTAAAGTGCTTTTAATTCCTCCAATTTTCTTAATCTCTCCATTAACAACAATTAAATATACCCTAGCTACATTATCAGTTAGAATCTTTTGTGGTAGTGGCTCACCATTTTCATTTTTTAGCTCTTTTAAATAATTAAAATTAAGTTTTGTGCTACCCTCTACAAACTCAACATCAGCGATTTTAAAAGCAGTTTTTACCTCACTTATTTTCATTACTTACTCCTTTATAATTAAAAGCTCGTGGCTTTGCTTTATATTATTATCATCACCTCGTTCTATGCGATTTTTACCGATTCTAATCTCACCTTGTCCCATTGTGTATTGCCATTTTGGCTCTAGAATCTTAAAGTCTTTATAGGCTTCTCGCACAAATTCACAATCATTGTAGCTTAAAATAAATTTTCCTTTGTGATTCTTTAAACACTCTGCCAAAAGTTCGTGATTAAAGTCATTATGATGAATAGGAAAATTTCTCATAGGATAGATTCCTTTAAACATCTTAGAATCTCCTTCTAAGAAATAAGGCGGATCACAATAGAAAAAGTCGTTTGGATATTCTCTAAAAACTTTTTCAAAACTTTTACATTCTACTTTTAGATTTTGTGTTTTGAAGTTTTTAATTTTTTCTAAGGTGTTTAAATAGCGATTTTTATCTTCATAAATCTTGCTCATCCATCCTAGAAATCCAGGACCATAACTAAGATTAAAATTAAAATAATAATCTCTTGCAAGAGTGATAGAATCTAGATTAATTTGAGGCTTATTTTGTGGATTTTTATGCCTTTCATTCCAATAAAGTTTTAGTTCATCTTTAATTTTTTCATAGGTTTCTTTTGTCGGTTCTAACTTCTCCAAGGATTCATAAAGTGCTTTAGAATCTTTATTTAACACCTGCCAAAAATTAACCAAAATATCAAAAATATCAAAGGCTAAAACCTCTAAATTTAATTCCAAAGCACACGCTACTTCTAAACTACCCCCACCAATAAATGGGCTAACTACACGCTTTACATTATTTGGAAAATTCTCTATTATCATCCCAACGGCTAAAGATTTACCCCCACCATAACGCAGTGGGCTTTTTGTGTAGCGTTTATAAGTTAAGCTTTTACCTTTTAAATTTTTTAAAAAAATTTCTTTAGTAAATAAAAAATCATTAAATAGACAATCTGCATAATTTTTTAATAAAGTCAATTTACTTCCTTAACTTTTCTATCTTGCTTTCCCCGCAATTATAAACCTCAACGCATTTAACTTTATAAATCCTGCAGCATCTTTTTGGTTATAGACAGAATCTTCTTCAAAGGTGCTATATGCAGCATTAAAGAGGGATTTTTTAGATTCACGCCCTAGAATTGTTACATTACCTTTATATAACTCTAGTCTTACTATACCCTCAACTTTTTCTTGCGTTTTATCAATGAGTGCTTGTAGTGCCTCTCGCTCTGGGCTAAACCAATATCCATTATAAATAAGCTCGGCATATTTTGGCATTAGAGAATCTTTTAAATGTGCTTCCTCTCTATCAAGACATAGAGATTCTATTGCACGATGTGCTTTTAGATAGATTGTGCCACCCGGAGTTTCATAGCAGCCACGAGATTTCATTCCCACATAGCGATTTTCTACTAAGTCAAGGCGTCCGATTCCATTCTCACCACCAAGCTTATTTAGTCTTGCCCAAAACTCTGCTGGACTTAGCTTCTCTCCATTGATTGCCACACCATCGCCATTTTTAAACTCTATCGTGATAATTGTAGGCTTATCGGGTGCATTTTTAGGGCTTACAGACCATCTCCACATATCCTCTTCAGGAGCGACATTTGGATCTTCTAATATCTGCCCTTCATAGCTGATGTGAAGCAAATTTGCGTCCATTGAATAAGGAGATTTATTCTTTTTCTTTTCTATCTCTATTCCTGCTTTTTCTGCATAGTCTAGGAGCTTTTCACGGCTGTTTAAATCCCATTCTCTCCAAGGAGCGATGACTTTAATATCTGGGTTTAGTGCATATGCACCTATTTCAAATCGCACTTGATCATTTCCCTTGCCTGTGGCACCATGAGAGATTGCATCAGCACCTACTTTTTTGGCAATTTCAACTAGTCTTTTTGCTATAAGTGGTCGTGCGATGCTCGTGCCAAGTAAATATTCTCCTTCATAAATGGTGTTTCCCCTAAACATAGGAAACACAAAATCTCTAATAAATTCTTCCCTCAAATCTTCAATAAAGATATTTTCACTCTTTATGCCGAGCTTCTGTGCCTTTGCTCTTGCAGGCTCTACCTCTTCTCCTTGTCCGATGTCTGCTGTAAATGTTACTACCTCACAATTATAAGTATCACCAAGCCACTTTAAAATCACGCTTGTATCAAGCCCCCCGCTATATGCTAAAACTACTTTTTTAATCTCTTTCATAACTTCTCCTTAGCCTTAAGATTCGAACGATTATAAGAAAAAAGCTATTACAAGATTATTAAGCCTCTTAATTCCATATTTAAGCCAAAACTATGTAGAATAAATCAAAAAATAAGGTTATTTGTGAGAGTTGATAAGTTTTTAAATGCTGTAAATATAACTAAAAGAAGAACAATAGCACAAGATATGATAGAAAATAGCGTAGTAAAGATAGATGGTATAGCTATAAAAGCTAGTAGAAATGTGAAAGTTGGAGATATAATTGAAATTGCATTTTTAGAGAAATCTAGATTCTATGAAGTGCTAAAAATCCCAGAAACAAAAACAATAAAGAAAAATGAATCTCATCTATATTATAGAGAGAAGCTATGATTTATTGTGCTGGTAATATCGAAAGTTTTGCATTTGCAAAGCCCATTGGAGTAGGATTAGTAAATAGTGCTATAAATCTTGTCCGATCTATAATGCATGATAAGCCAGAAGAAATAGTATTTATAGGAAGCTGTGGGGCTTATGATAATAGTGCTAAGTTATTAGATATATTTGAATCCCAAAGTGCTAGTAATATAGAGTTATCATTTTTAACTTCAGATTCATACACACCAACTGATAACTATATCACATTAGAAAATGTTTCACATGAAACAAAAGAACTCCTAAACATAGTAAATTGCAGTAATTACATAAGCACCAATCAAAACCTAGCACAAAAATTATTTAAAATGGGTATCAGATACGAAAATATGGAGTTTTTTAGCATTCTATCTGTGGCTAAGGAATTTAGCATTCCAGCATTAGGGATATTTTGTATAACAAATCATATACATAAAGATTCGCACAAAGAATTCCTAAACAATCACAAACAAGCAATGAAAAATTTAGAAGAATACATAAGGTCAAAAAATGCCAAATGAAAAGAAAAATATATTTTCTCTCACATTACAAGAGCTAGAAGAATCTCTATCAAAATTCCATAAATTTCGTGCGAAGCAAATTTATAATTGGCTATATACAAAATATGAAGACAACTTTGATAATATGCTAAACCTCCCAAAAGAACTAAGAGAGTATTTAAAAGAAAATTTCACTACTAAATTAGTAGATATGGTGAAGTTTGAAGAAAGTAAAGATGGTAGCGTTAAATATCTCTTTAGAACTAAAGATAATTATACATATGAATCTGTATTTCTAAAAATGAAAGAAGATAAATACACCCTATGTCTATCATCGCAAATAGGCTGTAAAGTTGGTTGTAGCTTTTGTCTAACTGCTAAAGGTGGGTTTATTAGGAATCTAGATTCTGGAGAAATGGTATATCAAGTATTCTTTATAAAAAAGATTCAAAATATTCCTAGCAACAAAGCAGTAAATATAGTCTATATGGGTATGGGCGAACCACTAGATAATTTAGAAAATACAAAAAAATGTATAGAGATTCTAAAGGATAATAATGGGCTTGATATTTCTGTAAGAAGACAAACAATCTCTACAAGCGGACTAGCTCCAAAAATTAAAAAACTTGGTGAGTTAAATTTAGGTGTGCAACTAGCAATATCACTACATGCCGTAGATGATGAACTAAGAACAGAACTAATGCCAATAAACAAAGCATATAATATAGAATCTATAATAAATGAAATAGCAAACTTTCCAATAGATAATAGAAAAAGGGTTATGTTTGAATATCTAATGATTGATGGTTTAAATGATGGATTAGATAGTGCTAAAAAATTAGTAGCATTACTAAATAAGATAAAAGCTAAAGTTAATCTAATATATTTCAATCCTCATGAAGGTAGCAAATACAAACGCCCAAGTAAAGAAAAGGTTGAATCTTTTAGAGAATATTTACTAAAAAAAGGACTTCTATGCACTATTAGAGAAAGCAAGGGACTAGATATATCAGCTGCATGCGGACAACTAAGAGAAAGAGAAAAAACACTATAAAGGAAAATAATGCAAGTCTTAGATATAATAATGCTCGTATTTTTAACTTTCGTATTTATAGTTGGTATGGGATATTTTCTATATCAAGCATACAAAAAATAATTGTTTCACATGAAACATAAAAAGAGGTAATATGGCTTTATTAGGATTCGTTATCGATTTTTTTACTAGCATTAATGGAATCTTCTATCTAATAGCATATCTTTTTGGTGGGATTCCATTTGGTTTGATATATGGCAAAATATTTGGAAAAATAAATATAACAGAACATGGCAGTGGTAGTATAGGAGCTACAAATGTTTTAAGAGTATTAAAAGAAACAAAACCAGAAATCGCAAAAAAAATAGCAATACTCACTATAATAAGTGATGCACTAAAGGGAATAATAATAATTGCAATAGCACGATATTTGGGACTTACTTACGAAGCTCAATGGTTTATAGCACTATTAGCTGTTCTTGGACATTGTTATTCACCATTTTTGAGATTCGAAGGTGGTAAGGGTGTGGCTACTGGAGTTGGTGTTATTGCTATGTTTTTACCGCTAGAAGCATTAATTGGACTTGTAACTTGGTTTATAGTTGGTAAAATACTAAAAATATCCTCTATAGCTTCATTATTTGGTGTATTAATTGGTGTTAGCTCTAGTTTTATAATCCACCCTGAAGTGCCATATATAGAAACTCACACTCCTTTAGTAATAATAGCTTTTATAATATTTTATAAACATATACCAAATATAGTAAGATTAATACAAAAAAAAGAAAGTAAAATAATATAACTTAACTATCCTCCTTAAACTATAACATTTGTGATAAAATAAAATATTCCATAAAGATTAAGGAGGGGTTATGGATTTATTAGTAAATTTAAGTGAAGGGACGCAATTTACAATACAAATTGTAGTCGTGCTTATTTGTTTATTTTATGGAGCAAAGAAGGGTGGTATTGCACTTGGATTGCTTGGTGGTATAGGTTTATTAGTTCTTGCATTTGGTTTTGCGGTTAAACCGGGAAAACCTGCAATTGATGTTATGCTTACAATTTTAGCAGTTGTTGTTGCTAGTGCTACTTTACAAGCTAGTGGTGGATTAGATGTAATGCTACAAATAGCAGAAAAGATTCTAAGAAGAAATCCAAAATTTCTTACAATCCTAGCACCATTTGTTACTACATTTTTAACTATTCTTTGCGGAACTGGACATGTTGTTTATACAATGATGCCAATTATTTATGATATTGCTATTAAAAATGGTATAAGACCGGAAAGACCTATGGCAGCCTCATCAATATCATCTCAAATGGGCATTATTGCTTCACCTGTATCAGTAGCAGTTGTATCATTAACAGCATTATTATTAAATTCAAATCACCCATTAGCTGGATTTGATGGATATATTGATTTATTAAAAATTACAATTCCATCTACATTGTTTGGTGTATTATGTGTTGGAATCTATTCTTGGTTTAGAGGTAAAGACTTAGACAAAGATGAAGAATTCCAAGCAAAATTAAAAGATGAAGAATTTAAAAAATATGTGTATGGAGATTCTAAAACTCTTCTTGGAGAAAAATTACCTGCAAAACAATGGCTTGCTATGTGGATATTTTTAGCTGCTATTGTTATTGTTGCATTACTTGGTGCTTTCCCAAATTTAAGACCCGAGTTTGATGGTAAAGCTATGAGTATGGTTTCTGTAATACAGATATTCATGCTTTTAGCTGGATCTGCACTATTAATTTTTACAGATGTAGATGCTGGAAAAATAGGAAAAAATGAAATTTTTAGATCAGGTATGATAGCTCTTGTTGCAGTATTTGGAATCTCATGGATGGCTGATACAATGTTTGCAGTGCACACTCCAATGATGAAAGAAGCATTAGGAGGGATAGTGCAACATTATCCATGGACATATGCAATCATGCTTCTACTTATTTCAAAATTTGTTAATTCTCAAGCTGCTGCTATTGCTGCATTTGTGCCATTAGCACTTGGTATTGGGGTGCATCCTGCTGTGATTGTTGCTTTTGCACCTGCTTGTTATGGCTATTATATATTGCCAACTTATCCTAGTGACCTTGCTACGATTCAATTTGATAGATCTGGCACTACAAAAATAGGTAAATTTGTAATTAATCATAGTTTTATATTACCTGGACTTATAGGAGTATTTAGCTCTTGTGTATTTGGATATATTATAGCTGGCATTGCTGGATATCTATAATTTTAAACTAGAGGATTATCCCTCTAGCAATTCTTTTTTAAAATATTTTTATATTTTCTTTTACTATCAATATACAAATTTTAATAAATTTAATAAAATCTTTAAGAAACTTGCTTGAAGAGTGTAATTAGTCTTTTTTATGGTTGTAGTTGGCTTGATTTAGAATTTATTAAAGCTGGATTTGAGATTATTTTTGCATATGCACAAATTGGCAACGCAGTCCCACCATTAATGAGCTATTATATTGCTAAAGAATTTTTAAAATGCTAAAACAAGAATCTAATTTATATTTTAAAAATTTGGATATCATCAATTAAACTATCTATATTTTTTAAATCATTTATAATTAACAGAATTTCCTGGATTCATTTGCACTAATTGCTTATCTTTATTATTAATTTTAATAAATTCTTTCCTTAATGAGTGATTATAAATGTAATCTTGCTTTTTATCTACTATATGGTAATACACATCATCATATGTAATACCTAATAAAATAATATAATCATAGTTATACTTTGGATTTATTCCATTAAATTGAAAGGTATTATTTTTTAAACCTTTTCTTGCTGTTTTAATTTCTATTTTTTTACCATTTGATAATAAATCAAATTCATCATGTATTGTTTCTTTTTCAACATTATCAAATGGAATATTATTATATATAAAAATCTCCTTTATAAATTTTTCTCCTATCTGCCCTATAGCATTTCCTTCAAAATATTGAATCTTATCAAATATACCACTTTGTTTATATTTATTTAATTCATTATACTTACTTTCTATGATTTTTAACAAAATATCTCTCAAATTAAAAACCCTCATCTTTAAGTAACTGAAATATATGTGATTTTCCTATATGTCTACAACCATTAGTAGCAAGTGAGCTATATTTTTTCCAATCAGCATTCAAAAAAAGTTTATCAAGTTCTTGTTTATTAGAATTTTCATTATAAATTATTGCCACACCACTTTTATACTTAACTTCAGAAAATTCTTTTACTACTGAATTTTCTTTAAAAAAAGTAGATGAAAGATAAAAATTTGCTTTTTTATTAAAAATCCATTCTTTGCCACATTCTCTATTTTTTGCTAATGAAACTGTTACAACTTTTAAAATATCAGAAAATGGTTCTTGCTTTTCTTTTTGTCTATACCAACTAAATTCATTTTTTTCATCTTTATAATTTTTACTCCAAATTTGAAAACAACATTTCACATCTTTTTCTTTTCCATTACTAAGATAAAATGAATTATTTGGCAAAGATTCTTCATACAATAAATTAAAATCTTTAATCCTATATCTAATAGAACCTTTACCTAAACTCTGAAAAAACATAGGTAAAATAAAAGCTACAAAATCAGCTCCTTTAGAATGTTTTATGAATTCTAAAGCTAAAACTCCTCGATGACCAAAAGGTGGGTTTCCAATTACAATAATTGGTTTTTTAGGTAATTCAAATTCTAAATAATTACATTGAATCGTATTAAATTGTGTTTCATTTATATCTATACCTATTTTATTTTCTGGAAGAATGCTATAAAAACAACCATCACCAACGCTTGGTTCAACCCAAGTATATTTACTAATATTTTCATATTTTGAAATAACTTTTTTAGTTTTTTCAAAAAGCATTTTTGAAACTTCTAGCTTCGTAAAATACTCGTCAAAAACATTGTATGATTTTGCTTCATAGTTCTACCATTAACATATTTTAAACTCATAAAAAAACCCTATATTTTATTTATTAATTTTACATTTTTTAAATCTCAAATAAATCTACATTCCAAATTTTAAAAAAATCATCTATAAATTTTGAAGTTCTTTTTTCTATTTCAGTTTTAGTCCAAAGTTTATCTTCTAATTCTTTATTTATTAATAAATCAGTATTAACCTTACCATCGATACGAATAAGCTTATTATTCCAAGAATTATTTTGTAAAGTAGAATTAAGTTTGCCTTTCAATAAAGTCATATTTCCTATTTGGTATATGAATTCCTTAGCTTCTTCTTCATCTTGTATAATATCACTCCAGTGTGTTTCCCAACTTTGCGGTAATAAATGCTCTAGAGTATAATTATACTCTAGAGATGAAGTATCATCTTTATAATCTTTCTTTTGTTCTCGCTTATATAATTCAATCCAAAATAAAATTAAAGTTGCTTTCTTGTTATTTTTTATGCACTTAAGCTTACTTTTTATTTTATCTTTATCAAAACTTTCTTTATCTTTGTATTTTTCGCAAATTGCTTCTTTTATGCTATCTATTACATCATTATCTTGTTTTCCTTTAATTTTTTCAATAATTTGTGGAAAAAACTTATTATAATCCTTGCTACTGACATTACATAAAATATTACATACAATCAATGCTTCTAATAAATATAGACATTCTTTATAAATACTCTTTTTTTGATTCAATAAATTTTTTAAAAACAACACTAAAGGCAAAATTGTATTAATGTTATAAACACTTATTATGTGAAAAAATCTTAATTCATATTTTTCATATTTGAAAGTAGTTTCTTTATTTATATCTGGAAAATCACGATATATTTCTGAATAATCTTTTAATTCTTTTAGTATTTGTTTTAGCTTATTTTCATCTAAATTTTTAATATGCTCTTTATACAATGAACTTAAATGGCTTAAACTATGCTCACTTTTAAAAATACCATTTATAGTAGCATAAGAATGCAAAAGTATCTCGCTTCTACTTCTTTTAATTCTACCGGTTTCAACTTCTTTATTCCAAAATTCTTGTGTTGCCTCATCTTTATCAAATACATTATTCCAGTAATCTTGGTAATACTCCATAGCTTTATTTTCGTTTGTAATTTTTATAATCTTATCAAATAAAGCATTTTTTATAATATCAGTAGAAGACAATCTCTGTCCTTTGGAATTTATAGAATCAAATATTTTTTGCTCATCTTCATTTTCATCTAAATATATAATAACCCATAATTTATTTTCTTCTTTTGTAATAAATTTTGCAAATTCATATAAATTAATTTCTTTTTTTAATCTCTCAACTTCTGATTTGAAATAATTAAAACAACCAAAAATTCCCTTTTCTTCTTTGATATCAATAATTTCACCTGTTATAATTTTTTCATATTTTTTTTTATCTAGCTTTGAATGATTAATTTTTATATTTGTTTTATCAAATAGATAATTTCTTAAATCTAATTCGTCTCTTTGTTCTTGCTCTAAAAAATCATACAAAATCTTAATTAAAATCGAACAAGTAGTAAGTCTTTGTTGTCCATCTATAATAGAGTAAATTTTTTTATCATTTTCTTTCAAAATAATAAAGCCTAAAAAAATACTTCTATTTTCTTTAAAACTATCTTTTAAATCACTCAGTAATTGCTTCCAGTGATCTTTTTTCCATACATAAGGTCTTTGAAAAAAAGGAACAATTACTCTTGTTTTATTGTCTCTTATAAATTCAAAATTATTTGTTTCTGCTCTCACTAAATATCCAAATGCTTAACTTCTTTTGCGTGGGTTTGTATGTATTCTCGTCTAGGTTCTACTTCATCGCCCATAAATAGTGAGAATACATCACTAGCACTCTCATTATCGTGTATCTCAACTCTAATTAATCGGCGATTTTCAGGTGTCATTGTAGTCTCCCACAACTGCTCTGGATTCATCTCACCTAATCCCTTATACCTTTGTATATACGCACCTTTTTTACTACTTTCTTCTACATTATTTAGCATATCTAATGGATCACTACCATTTAAAAATCCTAAATCTCTCTCAATAATCTTAGAATAAACGAAATTTGCTTCAGTAAATAATGGATGAGAGAATAATTCGTCATCTACTTTTATATCTACAAGCCCAGAATCTGTCTGAACATATAAATGTATAAACTCATCATTAATAACTTCATTTAAAATATTAAAATTTAAAGAATCTAACTTTTTCTTTATTTCTTTATGAAGCTCTGTATTTTGTAGTGAAATTAAATTGTTATTTTCTATTAAAAACTTAACAATTTCTATTAACTGGAATCTTTTTTGTAGATTATTCAAAGTCGCTCTATAATGTGCGACAATTTTGAAGAATTCTATTAAATCCCTCGTTCCAATTCCACTAAATTCAAAATTTTCTATACCATTTTCTATTAGATATTCTGATAGAGCTTTTTCATCTTTTAGATATATTTCTTTTTTGCCTTTTTTGAATCTATATAGCGGTGGCTGTGCAATATAAAGATACCCTGCTTCTATAATTCCCTTTAAATATCTAAAGAAAAATGTCATTAAAAGAGTTTGTATATGACTACCATCTACATCAGCATCTGTCATTATTATTATTTTGTTATAGCGTATTTTAGAAATATCAAAATCTTCTCCTATGCCACAACCTAAAGCTGTAATTAGATTTTTAATTTCTTCACTTTTTAGAATCTTATCTAGCCTGCTTTTTTCTACATTTAGTATTTTACCTCTAAGTGGTAAAATAGCCTGATAACCTCTATCTCTACCTTGCTTTGCAGAACCACCAGCAGAATCTCCCTCTACTAAATATAATTCACTAACACTTGGATCTTTACTTTGACAATCAGCTAATTTACCAGGTAATGTGCCAACACTAAAAGTTTCTTTTTTTCTTGTTAGCTCTCTTGCCTTTTTAGCTGCTTCCCTACCTCTTGCTGCAAGGAGAGCTTTTTGCATTATGGCTTTTGCTTCATTTGGATTTTCTTCAAAGAATTTTGCTAGTTTCTCATAGGTAAGTTTTTGAACTATAGGACGCACAAAAGAACTTCCTAATTTACCTTTTGTCTGTCCTTCAAATTGTGGATCTACAACCTTAGTAGATACAACTGCAACAAGACCTTCTCTAATGTCATCTCCCGTGATTTTAGAATCTTTTTCTCTTGCATTTGCATTTGCTTCAATATAATTTGTAATAGCTCTTGTAAGACCCATTCTAAAGCCAGATTCATGTGTCCCACCATCAGTTGTTCTAATATTATTTACAAAACTTAAAACTCTCTCATCAAATCCATCATTATAAGCTAATGCAATTTGCACTTCTACATTATTTTCCATACCCTCAAAACTAATAATTGTAGAAATAAATGATTTTTTATTTAAATCTTCTATGAATTGATTTAATCCACCTTCAAAGTGATAAACTTCTTCAAAACCATCTCTTTCATCTTTGAAATGTATTGTAATTTGACGATTTAAGTATGCTAATTCTTTGAATCTCTTTGCTAAAATCTCTCTTTGAAAAGTTGTAACTTCAAAAATACTATCATCTGGGATAAATTCTATTGTAGTTCCACTATCATTACAATTACCTATTATTTCTAGCTCATCTTGTGGAATCCCTTGTTTAAAGGTTTGTCTATAAACTTTATCATTTTTATGAATTGTCATTACCAAACTTTTAGATAATGCATTAACAACAGATACACCAACACCATGCAAACCACCAGAGACTTTGTAAGTATCTTGGTCAAACTTACCACCAGCATGAAGAACAGTTAAAACAACAGTTGCTGCAGGTATATTTTCAGTTGGGTGAATATCAACTGGAATCCCACGACCATTATCTTTAATAATAGCACTGCCTTCTTTTGTCAAAGTTATATATATTTGATCACAAAATCCAGCCATAGCCTCATCAATAGAATTATCAACAACTTCATAAATTAAATGATGAAGACCATTAATGTTTGTATCTCCAATATACATTCCCGGTCGTTTTCTAACAGCTTCTAAGCCTTTTAGAACTTTGATACTGCTTCCAGCGTATTCTTTTTCCATTTTTATCCTTAATAGATTCTAAATTTATAAAATAATAGGCATGATTACGGTTTTAAAATTTTCACTTTGCAATACAACAGATGCATTAGTTTCGTTTAATCCTATTACAAATTCAGCTGTATCTATTGAATTTAAAAAATCAAGTATATGTTTTGAACTAAAACCTATTTCAATATCTTCTTCTATATCTATATTTATATCTATTTGTGTTTTTGCTTCTGAACTATCTTGGCTTATTGATTCAAATAGGATCTCATTTTTTCTAAATGTTATTTTTACATCATTTGTAATTGCATTTATTAGTTTTATACCTTCTATTATTTTTGATTTTGGTATTGTAATTTGTGTTTTTAATTCTTTTGGAATTATCTTTTCATAGCCTGGGAATGTTCCATTTATTAAATGTGAGAAAAATACATAATTTTGTGATTTTAAAATTACACTTTTTTCGCTGTAATATAATTCAATGTTGTCAAAGAATAATTTTTGAATCTCTGTGATTGATTTTTTAGGGAAGATTAGAGTTACATTACCGCCTGTTGCTTTGTTGTAGTTTATTACTGCTAGTCTTTTTGTATCACTTGCTACAAAGTCATATGAATATTCTTTTATAACTAATGCTGCACCATTTAGTTCTCTTTTAATATTATTTACATCTATTACGGGGAATATTTTTTTCATAGAATTTATTAATTGACTTGAATCTATTTCTAATTTTGGTAGTGATTCATACTCTGGGAATATTGGGAATTCCTGTGCGTTAAACATTTGTAATTTAAAGGAGCTTTTACTTTGTTTTATGTTTAATGTCTCATTTTCACTATTTGTGTATAGTTCTACTTCTCCATCTTTTAATCTTTTTATAATATCTAGTGCTTGTTTTCCATTTACGGTTGCGATTCCTTGTTCTTGTATTTCTAATTGTTCTGTAAATGTGCATAATCCAATTTCAAAATCAGTGGCTTTGCATATTAATTTATTATTTTGTGTTTCAAAATATATGTGAGATGTTATTTGGCTTGAATCTTTTTTGTCTAAGAATGGTTGAAGTGATGTAAAAATATTATCTAACACACTGCTTTGTATTACTATACGCATTAAGTCCCCTTTATTAATAAAAATTTAGAAGTATTAGTAGGTGTGTTGAAATTATGAATAAGTGTTTCTAACAACCTATTTTACTTTATTTTATAGATGAATAACTTTGTATTTTTTATTCATATTAATTCATAAAATTTTATCAAAAATTACTTAATTTTGCTTTTTAAGTCGTTTATTATTATACTTATATTCCCGCCTTTGTTTATTTCTTCTGTTATGCTTTTCATTGCTTTGCTAATTGAGCTTGGTGATTTCATATTAAATACTTTTGCAATTTCTGGGGTTGAATTTGGAGTTAGTTTTATAGCTAGATATATTGTTATTTTTCTTGCTATAGCTATGCTTTGTGTCCTATTTTTACCTTTTATATCAGATGGTTTTATGTTGAAATATTTTGCAACTATTTCTATTATGGATTCTAAAGATATATTTTCTTTTTTCTCTTTTATATATTCTTTTAGTATATCTCGGACAAATTCTATTGTTACATCTTGCATATTTGTTAGAGTAATTGAGAAATTAAGTTTTATTAATATGCCTTCTATCTCTCTTATATTATCATTAATGCTTGCTGCTATGAAGTTTATAATGTCATCTTTTAAGTGGATTCCATCTGTGGCACATTTTGTTTTTATTATGTTTATTTTTGTTTCTAATTCTGGTGGAGTTATATTTGCTAATAGTCCTCTTGTGAATCTTCCTTTTAGTCTATCTTCTAATCCGTCCATATCTTTTGGTGGGCAATCAGATGTTAGCACTATTTGTTTATTATCGTTTTGTAGTTGGTTAAATGTATGAAATAATTCTTCTTGAATCTGTGATTTTCCTATAAAAAATTGCACATCATCTATTAATAAATAATCGCATTTTCTATATTTATTTCTAAAGTTTTCCATATTATTTGTTTTTAGGTTATTTAAAAAGTCATTTAAGAATTGTTCGCTTGTTGTATAAATTACATTTTTTCCAACACTTGTATTTGCATTTCCTATGGCGTTTAATAGATGTGTTTTTCCAAGTCCAGTAGCACCATATATCATTAGAGGATTATATTTTGAGCCTTGATTTTGTGCTACCACTTTTGCAACATCAAAAGCAAATTTATTGGAATTTCCAACAACAAATGAATCAAAAGTCAAAGAAAGATTCAAATTAGATGCATTTTGTGCTTTTCTTATATTTAATCTTGTTTCTTTTTTCTTGCTTGCTCCTAGCACTTCTATTATTACATCTGGTTTTATTCCTGTTTCTTCTTCAAATATTTCTGCTATTTTATTTGCATATCTTCTATGTATCCAGCTAACTAGTCGCATATGAGGGACATTAAATACAGCCCTATCATCTCTTGAATCTTTATTGTTGTATGTTAGCTGTTGTATGTAGTTTTCAAATTCTACTGGTGTGATTTTGTCTTTTAATTTTAATAATATGTTATGCATGTGAATAACTTATGAAAAACCTATGAATAATTTGTGAATAATTTTGAAATTATAGCTAAAACTTTTTTGTGATAATATTCTACCAAATCTTAAATTTTAAGGTTAATATTGAATATTTTAGGTATAGATCCAGGAAGCAGAAATTGTGGTTATGCTATTTTAGAATTAAATAATCAAGGTATAAAATTACTAGAAGCAGGACTTATAAAAATAAAAGAAAGAATCTTACAACATCAAATTGTAGAGTTCGTAGAGGGAATTGATTTAGTTTTAAAAAGCCATACAATACATGATGTTGCAATTGAAGATATTTTTTATGCTTATAATCCACAAAGTGTTATAAAATTAGCACAATTTAGGGGAGCTTTGAGTTTAAAGATATTACAAGAACTTGGAAATTTTGCAGAATACACTCCCTTACAAGTTAAAAAAGCTCTAACTGGCAATGGAAAGGCTACAAAAGAGCAGGTGGCTTTTATGGTAAAGCGACTTTTAGGGATTAAAGGTGAGATAAAGCCACTTGATATTACAGATGCAATCGCCATTGCAATTGCTCATTCACAACGATTAAAATTACATGTTAAATAAGGAACGAAATGGAAATAACACTTTTAAATTACACTGATTTAAAGATTTGTTCTCATGCAATTAGAACTTGTTGGCAAAGTTTTGAAAAAGGTGATAATGGTGGAGAAATAGACATTGAACTTATCGATAGAGTAGGAAATAAATTTAAACATGCCTCCACGCTAGAACATTTAAATTATACTTTTTATATTCAAGGTATAAGCAGGGCTTGCTTGCAAGAACTTGCCAGACATAGAATGGCTTCTTTATCGGTAAAAAGTAGTCGCTATACTCTAAAAGAACTAAAAGAAGAAGAATCTTTTT
The DNA here is from genome assembly GCF_027859255.1 of Helicobacter ibis. NCBI lineage: Bacteria > Pseudomonadati > Campylobacterota > Epsilonproteobacteria > Campylobacterales > Helicobacteraceae > Helicobacter > Helicobacter ibis. Next base: position 36,854 of record NZ_JAQHXR010000003.1, on the reverse strand, counting down.
TGCCATTTTGTGAGGATAATTTAAATAGAGCTAAGAGATTCTTAGTCTTTACAGAAAATCAAGCAGTAAATGAAGCCTCTTTAATGGCATTAGAAAATTTACGCAAACTTTTAATTGTAAATATTAGTAATGATTTAGCAAAATTTGCAATGCCTGAATCTTACAAAACAGAGCTAACTTGGAGTATCAATGCAAGAAGTTTGCAAAATTTTCTAACTTTAAGAAGTTCTAAGTCTGCTTTATGGGAGATTAGAAACTTAGCACAAAATATTTTTGAGAAACTACCACAAGAGCATAAGTTTATTTTTGAAAATTGTATTACTAAGGAGAATTAATAATGAAGTTGTTTAAAGTTTTGTTTTTAGGAATTTTAAGTTTTGGTGTTTTGTTTGCTGGTGATTTAAAAGAAGGTGAAGACTATATTATCTTAAAGAATCCCATAAAAAATACAGAAAATAGTGTAATAGAGCTTTTCAATGTCGGTTGTCCGCATTGTGAGTATTTTAATAAAGACTTACCAAAGGTGTTAGAGTTTTTGCCTAATAGTGTTGCATTTTATCCTTATCATTTAAGTGCTGGTGTTAGGTTGCATGAAGTATTTTCCGAGATTCTAGCAGTGGCTTTGAATTTGGATTTAGATACTGGACTTAGCACAAAATCTAATAATTCAAACTTTAAAAAAGTTACGAATCTTTATTTTGACCTAATGCATACAAAGCAAAAGAAGTGGCAGTCTGAAGATGAGTTTTTATCCGATGGATTAGCTATTTTAGGGATTTCAAGTGAAGAATACAAAAAGATTCTAAAGGATAAAAATACACAAAATACTCTAAAAAAATGGCGTGATTCTATGCAGTATGCAGAGTTTCAAGGTGTGCCAAGCTTTATAGTAAATGGTAAATATATGATAGTAACAAAAAATATTTCAAGTACTGAAGATTTAATTTTTAAAATAGATTCTTTATTGGAGAAAAAATAATTCACACTTGCTTTATAAATAGAATCTAAAATCACATCATAAATTTATTAAGGAGAATTTATGAAAAAGAAATTACTTTCAATGGTTTTAGGTGTGTGTATGTGTGGTAGTTTATCATTTGCTGATTTTGATTTTGATGTCAATGGACAAATAAGTGCTGTAGATAATGCAAATAAGACTATAACACTATCTAGCATGAATGGTGGTAAGTTAGTTATAAAAGTGTTGCCTTATACAGAAATTAAAGGTGATGATTGTGGTGCTTTTGGGCAAGATATATATGGTAGTTTTAAAGATTTGACTATTGGCAAGTTTGTAAAGGTTGAGGCAGTTCCACATGGTGGATATAATGCATATAACGATAGTAATTCTCAAGCAATAGATCCTAAAACACAATTACCACAAAATATGGAGCTTGTTGCTAAAGAAATAGAGTGGAAATGCATTCCTAGAGCATATTAATACAATGAGTTTTTAACTCATTGCTATTTTCTTTTATAATTTCAGTCTCACTTAAGAACTTTTTTTATAACTTCACTTCCTAAAATTTTTCTCTTTATTTATGTTAAGGTATTGTTATGAAGTTTGTAGAATCTTTTTTAATATTATCTCAATTGCAAACAATCGTTACTTTAGGGTTTTTATTTGTTATATTTTTTGTAATTTATAAAATGTATAAAAATAATATTAGCTTTTCAATACGAATGCTTTTTGCACTTTTTGTTGGATTGGTACTTGGGTTTGTTTTGCAGTATTTAGCTGGGTATCCAGATGTAAAAAGCGCTAAAGAAATAATTTGGTTTAATGAAGTTAAAACATGGTTTAGTTTTGTTTCAACTGCTTTTATTGGATTTATCAAAATGCTTGTAATACCTATTATAAGCGTGTCTATTATTAAAGTAGTTATGAATCTCTCCAAAGATATAAAGGTTGCTTCTTTACTCTTATATAGTTTGTTTTGGATACTTTTTACCACTGCTATTGCAGCGTGTGTTGGGCTTTTACTTGGTTGGTATTTTGAGCTTGGTAGTGGATTTGATATACAAATTGGAAATAGAGAGATTCGAGATGTGCTAAGCATTACTGATATATTACTTGGGTTAATACCTAGTAATATAGCTAAGGCCATGACTAGTGAGAATATAATTGCAATTGTAATTTTTTCGTTTTTTATTGGGTTTGGTGCTAGAAGTTTGCAAAAACAAAATGACAGAATCTCATATAAAGTTTTTGAAAAATTTATTTTTGCACTACATGGTATTATTATGAATATTACTAGCTTTGTTATTTCATTTATGCCTTATGCAATTTTGTGCATGATGGCAAATGTGGTTGTATCAAATGGGTTTGAAGCAATTAAAATAGCTTTATTATTTATTGCATTAATTTATGTTGCAATGATGGTTATGTTTGTTGTGCATTGTGTGCTTTTAGGGATAAATGGACTAAATCCTTTTGTGTATATTAAAAAGTCATTTTCTGTATTGCTTTTTGCCTTTAGCTCTCGTTCATCAGTTGGGACATTGCCACTTACTATTTCTACGCTACAAAACAAGCTAGGAGTTAGCTCTTCAGTGTCAAACTTTGTAGCTTCCATTGGAACGACGGTTGGACTAAATGGTTGTGCTGGATATTTTCCTGCACTCTCTGCGGTGTTTATTGCATATTGTATTGGAATTGATATTGATTTAACATTTGTTGTGATGGTTATTTTAATTGCAATTTTGGGTTCTTTAGGAATCGCTGGTGTTCCGGGATCTGCAACTATGGCAGCTTCAATCATGCTTACAGGAATAGGCTTTGGTGAGTATTTTGTGTATCTTACTTTGATTTTAGCAGTAGATCCAATAGTTGATATGGCAAGGACTGCTAGCAATGTATCTGGTGCTATGACTTCGGCTATTTTAACAGACAAGAATCTAAATGCACTTAATAAGGATACTTATAATTCTTAAGGATTTTTAATGGATAGTTTGGTTAGAGAAGATTTGGAATATATTTGGCATCCTTGTATGCAAATGCATGACTTTGAAAAAAATGTCCCATTGGTGCCTATAAAAAGTGCTAGTGGAGTGTATTTGTATGGTTATAATGGAGAAAAATATATCGATTGTATATCAAGTTGGTGGGTAAATATATTTGGGCATTGTAATCCTTACATAAACCAAAAATTAAAAGAACAAGTAGATAAATTAGAGCATGTTATTTTTGCTACTTTTACACATGAACCAATAATAACTCTTTCAAAAAGATTAATAAAATTGACAAATTATTCATTTGATAAATGTTTCTATGCTGATAATGGTTCAAGTGTTATTGAGGTTGCATTAAAAATGGCATTTGCTGCTAAGAGATTTGAAGATAAAAATGTAAATTCATTTATATCGTTACAAAATGCGTATCATGGGGAGACAATAGGTGCATTATCCATAGGGGATATTGGAATTTATAATGAATCTTACAAGCCACTTTTATGCAAAAGTATAAAAATAAAAGCACCAAGAGGAGATTTCTATTTAGAATCATTAGAAGAATTAGAAAATACACTAAAAGAAAATAAAGATAAAATAGCTGCATTTGTTCTTGAACCACTAATACAATGTGCTGGTGGAATGAATATGTATAATGCAGAATTTGTAAAAGAAGCAACAAATTTGTGTAGAAAATATGGAATTTATGTCATTTTTGATGAAATAGCAGTTGGGTTTGGTAGAACTGGAAGCATGTTTGCATTTGAGCAGTGTGGTGTAACTCCTGATTTTTTATGCCTTAGTAAGGGCATTAGTGGTGGGTATCTACCTCTATCTGTGGTTTTGTTAAAGAATGAAGTTTATAATATTTTTTATGCACCATTTTATGAAAATAAGGCTTTTTTGCACTCTCATTCATACACTGGGAATGCTCTTGCGTGCGCATGTGCAAATGCTACACTAGATATTTTTGAAAAAGATAATGTAATAGTGGCAAACAAGATTCTAAGTGATTTTATTTGGGAGAAGGCACAAGAGCTTTTGGAATTTAATTTTATACAGAATCTTAGGCGTTGTGGTATGGTATTAGCCTTTGATATTGTTGGGTTTGTCAATGAGCGAAAAGGTTTAGAGGTTTTTAACAAAGGGCTTAAGAAAGGGCTATTGTTACGACCACTTGGAAATACCATTTATTTCATGCCACCTTATGTAATCACTAAAGATGAGGTATTGTTCGTTTTTGATAATCTAAAGTGTATTTTTGAAACTTTTCAATAAAATTACAAAAAGTTAAATATAATTTAACTATAATTTATACAATTTTAAAAATCATCGTGTTACTTTTATTGCATTTGATTAATGGAGGTAATTCATGGAACTTACAATGAATTTCTATGCAACACTTGCATGTTTGGTGGGAGTGTTGTTGCTTGGTAGATTTTTTATAAGTAAAAGTAAGTTTTTACAAGATTACAATATACCAGAGCCAGTAGTTGGAGGAATTGTTGTGGCTATTGGTATTTTTATACTGCTTAAATATTTCGGTATCAAATTCAACTTTGATGGTTCTTTAAAGGATCCATTAATGTTGGCATTCTATGCAAGTATAGGTCTATCTGCTGATTTTGCTTCTTTTAAAAAGGGTGGCAAGATACTCTTTGGCTTTTTGATAATTGTTACAGGACTTTTATTTTTACAAAATGTAGCAGGTGTTCTTGTTGCACAAGCCATGGGGGTTAATCCTCTAATAGGTCTTTTGGGTGGTTCTATAACAATGAGTGGAGGTCATGGGACAGGTGCAGCATGGGCTTCTGTGTTTAAAGATATGCCTTATAACTTTAATGCGGCATTAGAAGTTGCTGTTGCGTGTGCTACATTTGGACTTATCGCTGGTGGTTTGGTTGGTGGTCCAGTAGCTCATTATTTGGTAAAAAAATATAATCTAGCTCCTAGTAATCACGCAAAAGAGGCACAAGAAAATGGGCAAATAAATAGCACTGCATTTGAAACTCCAGAGCGTCCAAAGCTAATAACTGCTACTTCATTTGTAGAATCTTTAGCATTAATTGCTATTGCTTTGCTTATTGGAACTATAGTGGCAGATTATTCTAAGGGGAGTTTGCCAGTTACGATACCTACATTCGTTTGGTGTTTGCTTGTTGGTGCTATTTTGAGAAATGTGCTTGAAGCAACCAAATTGCATAAAGTTTTTGATAGAGAAGTAAGTGTAATTGGAAATGTAAGCTTGTCTTTATTTTTGGCATTTGCACTTATGACTATTAATATATTAGATCTAGTGTCTTTAGCATTACCTATGATTGTTATTTTGACTATACAAGTTACACTTATGGTTCTATATGCAATATTTGTAACATTTAGATTCTGTGGTAAAGACTATGATGCAGCAGTTCTTGCATCGGGACATTGTGGATTTGGACTTGGTGCTACTCCTACAGCAATGGTTAATATGCAAACTGTTACTCATCATTATGGGCCTAGTCATATGGCATTTATCGTTGTGCCATTAGTTGGTGCATTTTTTATAGACATTATAAACGCACTTGTTATAAGTGGTAGTTTAAAAATATTCTTTTAGTCTTTATTTATAGGAGCATTTGCATGCTTCTATAACTCCTCTAATAATATTTATTCATGGAATAATTTTTGCTTGTATTCTTTAAGTGGCTTGTATCGTTTTTGATATCTTATTTATTTAGATTCATCATCTAAATAGTGTGCAAGAAGGGCAATCTCATGGTTCTTTCATCAATCAACAATAATGCAAACTTATTTATAAGAAATAATTCTTCTAATAATACAAATACAGAATCTAGCTTTAATGCACATATACATAACAAAGATAGATTAGTAAGCAAAAGCCAAGAAAGATATGACTTAATGATAAATGGTATCACATATGGTGGTATATTCGATGATTATATTTTGGCTGATAAAATTACAAATAAATTAAACAATAAAATCAATCATTCAAATAAACAACAAGCAGATGAAGCAAAAGCATTTTTGCAACAAGAGATGAAAAATTTTTTAGAAGAGCATAAAGAATTAATAGAAAAAGCAAGATATGCTATGGATAATTTAGATGTAAATAGCCAAGAATACAAAGATATTATGGTTAAAAATGGTGGATTGGAGCTATTAAGCAATTTGAGATTCATAGAAAAAAATGAATCTATTGGAGATTATGATATAAAGCCTGATAGCTACAACAATGAAGTAACTTTTAATGGGATCATAGGTAGTGCAATAAGGAAAGAAATAGATTTTTTTGGAGCTATGTTGCCATATATTAGTGATGATAAAGCAGACAAAATAACAGATGCACTAACTACTATATATTCTTATTATCTTAGTGGAGATAATGTAGAGATAGATGGTAAAGTGTATAACTATGATGTAAAGCCAGATAAATCACACCCATTAACTTATTTGGCTTATCTTAAAGAAGAGCCAACAAATATACAAAACAATAATATATCTCTAGAATCCTTCCTCCTCTCTGCACAAACCAATATGCAAAAGAGTATGTTTGATGTATTAGATATTAGAGATAATAATACATACAATAGTAATACTAAATACTATAAAGAATCTAAATATGATTCTATTATTAAAGATATATTAAGTATGAGAGAAGCTAAGATGAGAGAAGGAGCAGGATAGTGTTGTGTAATATTAATAAGCGTTACTTTAAGTGATATTGTGTTGCAAACTATTTTTACAACTAATAAGTTTAAGTTAATGCTAAAAACTATCAATTTAGAATGAATTAATACTAACATAAAGGAGAGAGCATGAAAAAACTAATACTTAGTATATTTATACTATCAAGTATTACTTCAAATATATATGCAAATGATCTAATATCTATTGCTACTAATGGAATCTATAATAAAGATTCTATAGGTGTTAGAGAATTAAATGATGAAGAGATGAGTAAAGTTGTGGGGGGACTGCAATTTTATGATAGATTTTATGTGCAAGGTTCGGCTATATATACAAACTATTATATAGTAAATCCTTATGATTTGAGGCCATACCCTGTGAGTGATTTTTCTAATGAATTGTTAAATATACTTCAGCCAAATGAGGTATTGGGTTATGCACAAAGATTTAATTTAGGGCGTGAGGAATGTTGGCTAGTTGGAATAGATACTAGTAGGAAATCTATAAGAGAAATACCATTTAGTGCTTCTACAAGGTTGTATAAAGTTATTAATGGTAGATATAGTAGTAAGTATGGCTATTAGTTGATAAAATAAGGATAAACAAATTTTGCAAAGGATTGCGTTGAAAAAGGATAAAAAATGATTTCTAATACAATGCAAACAACATATAAGCCTTTTGAGATACGAAGCGATTATTCTGTATCTTATGAAAGGATAGAGGCAGAAAAAGAGCGAATTAAAAATATACAATCGCAAGGTCAATATAGGGTGGAGTCTTATTTAGCTCCTGATTCTTATGAAAATGCAACTTCTTATCTAGGGGCATATGTTACAAGTGGTAATTTTAAGCATGATACGAACAATCCACTTAGCTTTAAAAACGATATAAAAGCCGAAGAATCTTTAATTGCAAAATCAAATATGCAAAACTTTCTAAATACTTCAAATCCAGCAGGTATTTCTTATAAAAATACTTTTGGTGGATATAGCATAGATGAAAATGGCTTCATGGGGCAAGATTTTTTAAAGGCTTCTAATTTGCATAGCGATTATAAGATACATAAAAACGCACTACAGGCTATTAATGATTACTTTACAACACCTATTGCAAGGGAAAAAGATGTTTATTATCCTGAGTTTGAATCTATCGATATAATTGCTGGTTTATCTCATGCAAACGGAGAATTTAATTTTTTGTTTTCAGACAATAAACAACATTATACGAAAGAAGAAATAATGCAAAAGGGCAATGGAGTTTTTGACGCTAGTGATTTTAACACGCCTTTAATGCAAGATTATATGACTGAGAATGGAGAGTTTAAAAGAGAAGGTATTTTACTAATGTATGCTTTTAAGAGTGATGCATTTGCTAGAGCAGAATCTCCACATACAAAGCTTAGTGAATATGGGAAATTTCAAAGAGGAATGCCAAGTGAGTATTCTCCTAGTGGTATTGTTGAATCTGAAAAAGAGGCAAAAAGCCCAGAGGAGATTCAAAAAGAAAATAAAGATAAGCTAATGGATTATTACCTTAAGGCTATTGCAAAAGATGAAAGCGAAGATATACATAAAGAATCTAAATATGATTCTATTATAAGAGATATATTAAAAGATTCTAAAAAGGAAGAGTATTAATGTTAAAAAAGTTATTATGTTTGGTTGGGGTATTTTCTTTTTGTGTGGCATCAGAGCCTATTACTACGGATTCTTTGTTTAAAAGCAAATAGGATTAAGAAGCATAACAAGTGTAAGTTATTTAAGTAGTGGTAATGCTTATATTTATAATATGTATCCTACACTAGTAGCACAGCCTGATACTAAAAACTGGACTGATACAAAGAGATTGTCAATAAATCAGACCTTTATATATTCTATAACTCCAAAGCTAGATTTGCTCATATCTGGCAATGGTAGTTATAAACAAAATGAATATGTTAGTAATTTTGGGCTTGATTATCATACTAATAGGAGTTTTGATTTTGATTCGTTGTGGATAGGTGGTATTTATACGCTAGATACTATAAAAGATATATTTGTGCCACAAATTACACTGCAAAGTGGTGTAATACAAAGAGAAAATCATTTTGATGAAGATAAAAACTTTATATTTAAATCATATTCTGCACGATTTGCATTAAAAAACTACTCCGACCCCATCATATCATCTATTTATATAGGTGGAGTCTATAATGCAGATAGAGATTTTGCATATGGATCTTTAGAATATGGAAATAGTATTTATTTTGGATTTGATATGTCTATAATTTTAAGCCCTAAGATTTCGTTTGATGTAGGATTGGAGCAGAGATATCAGAGTGCTTCTAAGTTTGAAGGAAGAAAAACTTCTAATTCTTATTCTATACCAACTATGTCTCTAGGAACTACATATAGCATTAATTCTAATACAGCTATTTCTGTAAGCGGGACAGCAGGAGGCAGCTCATCAGCACCCGATAGTGTATTTACTATTAGTCTGTGGAAGAAGTTTTAGATTGTGAGGTTCGAGTTGAGAACCTTGTTTTTGTTTATTTTTATGATTAATTTTGCAGAAGCATTTGCAGTAAAATCTATGCAAGAAATAAATGCTAAAAATATTATAAGACAAGAGTTCGAGGAATCTTGTGGCGCTGCTTCGTTGGCAAATTTGATAAATTATTTTCAGCTAAAGCAACTAAACGAACAAGATGTGCTAGATATGATTAGTAATAAAACTGATATGCTAAGCTTTAAAGAACTACAAAATATAGCTAAAAGTCTAGGATATACAGCAGATGGTTTTTAGGCTTACAAGAGACATTTTGGAACAAACTTCATATCCCATCTTAGTTCGAATAGAAGATGATCCTAGATTCCCTCATTTTGTGGTTATTATAAATTATAGTGGAGATTTTATAAAGATTCTAGATCCAAATTTTGGGGAGTATATAAGTAGTAAGAAAGAATTTTATTCCATTTGGGATAGGGATAATAGCGGAGGATATGCACTTTTAATAGGCAAGGATAATGTAAAGCCAGAAGTTGGAGGGCTAAATTTTCCTACAAGTATATTTTTCGGTAAATAAGAAACTTAGTATATTGTTAGGTTTTCTAAAAGATTGATTGTAGCTTGTGAGTTTTCGTTTTCTTTATAAATCGTGATTCCATCGATACAAAATGGATCTTTCGTGTTTTTGGTTTTTATATAGATATTTATGCTTTTTATTATTTTGTCTAGTTTTGTTTTTGTGATATTAAATACAGGTTCAAAGCCAATCCCGCTTTTTACCTCTATAAAGTGGAGGGTTGAATCTTTTTTGGCTATTATGTCTATCTCGCCAAATTTTGTATAAAAGTTCCTATCAATTATAACAAAGTCATTTTCTTTCAAAAACTCACACGCCAAAGATTCTGCTTCTTTGCCCTTTTGTGTGGTGTTTTTCATTCTTCGATTCTTATCATTACTGGCATATCTTTTGTTATTTCTAGTTTGCTTATTCTGTCTATTGCATTTTTGATTTTGGATTCTTCGCATATGTAAGTTGAGAGAAGCAAGGTAGAGTAATTTTGTATGTTTGATTGTTTTTGTAGAAGTGTTTGTATAGATATATCATGTTCTCCAAGTATTGATGATATTTGTGCTAATACGCCCGGTTTGTCTTGTGCTAGGATTCTAAGATAAAAGGCACTTTTGCTTCTTTCTTTTGGCTTTAATTGCAGATTATTTTCTATTGGTGTTTTAAAGCCAAGCATAGGAGAACTTTTTGTTCTTGCTATTTCTATAATATCAGAAATTACCGCACTAGCAGTTGCATCTCCTCCTGCACCTGCACCATAAAACAAGCTTTCTTTTGCATTGTCCCCTAGCACACTAATTGCATTATTTACGCCATCTACTTTTCCTATTATTTTATCTTTTGGTAGGAATGTTGGTTGCACTCTTAATTCAACCTCATTTCCGTCTTTTTTGGCGATTCCAAGTAGCTTTAAATTATAGTCAAACTCTTTTGCAAAGACTATATCTTCTTGTGTTATTTTTCTTATACCTTCTATTAGTATATCTTCTGGCTTTGCATCTATTCCATAGGCAATGCTTGCTAGTATAAGTAGCTTGTGTGCTGTATCAAAGCCATCTATGTCAAATGTAGGATCGCTCTCTGCATAGCCTAGATCTTGTGCTTCTTTTAGGGCTTCTTTGAAATTAGTATTTTCGTCTTTCATTTTTGTTAGTATGTAGTTGCAAGTCCCATTTATAATCCCATAAATACTTAAGATATGGTTCGCACCCAAGCCGTCTCTAAGCCCTTTTATAATTGGGATTCCACCACCTACACTTGCTTCAAAGCCTATTGGTAAGTCCCCAGCTATTTTTTGTAGCTCATATCTATGGTAAGCCAACATAGCTTTATTTGCAGTTACGAATGCCTTGTTGTTTTGGAGCGCTTTTTTTGCTATTTTAAATGGTTCATCAATACCGCCTGCAAGCTCGACTATAATATCTATGCTTGAATCATCTAATATTTCATCAACATTTGTGCTTATTTGAAAGTCAAATTTACCCTTTGCTTTATCCAAATTTCTTACAATGGCTTTTTTTATATTTATTTTGCAACCGGCTCTAGCTGATATTAAATCAGCATTGTCTTTTAAGATTCTAGCTACACTGCTTCCAACAACACCTAGACCAACTATACCTATGTTTAGCTCTTTCATTTGACTACCTTAAATTAAAGCAAATATTGTAGCATAATAGATTAAGAATCCCTTTTATTGTGCGAATTAGTCGTATTTTTAAAGCCACTTAGTAAAGCCTCTAAGAATCCTTCAGGCAAAGAATCTTTTAGGGTTTCTTCTGTGATTCCAAACTCCTTTTTTAGCCATTCTTTAAGTGGGAGACTTAGGGAGCTAAAGGCACTATTTGTCGTGCTTGGAAGAGAGTTATCTACCTCTCCTTTGTCGTTGTTGTCCTCTGGTGGATTTGGTTTTTCTTCAGGCTTTTCTGGTTCTTGTGGTTTTTCTGGTGGTTTTATTTCTGTTGGAGGCACTACACTTGGTGGCTCTATTGGTGTTTGTGGCAATGAAACATAGGTATTTATTTTAAAAGCCATGTCTTATCCTTAAGTGATTTATAACTAATCAAGCAAAATACATTCCTAAAGGCTTAGCAAATACCACATTATGCTATAATCTATGAAATTTTATTTTTAGGATTTTTAGTGATTTTAAGCCATGAAATACCGCAAGGTTCGAAGCTATATTTTGGCAAAAGCGCAAAGATAAAGAGGGATTTAGAAAATTTGGTTAGCAATGTTTTAAATCTAAATGGATATGAAGAGATTCTAACGCCCACTTTTAGCTATCTGCAATATCAAAGAGATATACAAAATAGAGAAGCAATAAGAATTAGCAATAAACATAATCATCAAATGATATTACGACAAGATTCTACAATTGATGCAATGAGGCTATTAACGCCGTATCTAAGCGAGAATCTAGTTGGTAAAAAGTGGTTTTATATACAGCCTGTTTTTGTATATCCTACAACAGAAATAAATCAAATAGGTGTCGAAAACTTGGAGGATAACGATATTTTATCGTTTATTGATATTTGTGTTGATATTTTTAAGAAGATAAATTTAGCTCCATATTTGCAAATAGGTAGTGGAAATATTGCTAAGATATGTCATTTAGAGTTTGGTGTGCCTTTAGAAGTCTTTAAGAAAATGGATATTAATGCACTAATTAAATCAGATTTTTTTCTTAAAGAGTTGTTAGAGGCAAGAGATGTAGAATCCTTACAAGGTTTAGCTAAAAAAGCACCAAAGAATCTACAAAATGAGCTAAATAAAATAATAGAATTTGGTAATAAAATAGCCTATAAAGATTTGATTATCTCACCGCTTATGTATCCTCCTATGGAATATTATGATGATTTATTTTTTAGGTTTTTTATTGATAATCACACAATGATACTAGGCGGTAGTTATGAGATTCTAAAAAGAAGAGCTTTGGGGTTTGGGGTTTATACAGATAATGTAATTTGTAAGCTTATGGACTTATAAAGTGTTATAATTTAATTTTTATTAAATAAGGAGAATATTTTAATGGCTAAGGCTGATTTGATTGTTGGGATTCAATGGGGAGATGAAGGCAAAGGCAAAATGGTTGATATGCTAGCTTGTAATTATGATTATGTAGTTAGATATCAAGGTGGGCATAATGCCGGACATACCATAGTTGTAAATGACGCTAAATATGCACTTCATTTAATTCCATCTGGAATCTTATACGACAAATGTAAAAATATCATCGGCAATGGTGTTGTAATAAATCCTCAAGCATTAATTGATGAAATGAAACAATTTAAAAATTTAAAAGATAGATTGTTTATAAGCTCTAAGGCACACTTGATATTGCCATACCATGAAGGGCTAGACAAATTGAAAGAAAGCGCAAAAGATGCAATAGGCACGACAAAAAAGGGAATAGGTCCAGCATATACTGATAAGGTCTCAAGAGAGGGGCTTAGGATTGGTGAGCTAAGAGATATAGAATCTTTATGCGATAAAATATTAAACAAATATGAAGATAACAACTTTAAAAATATAAACACCAAAATACCAAGTAGAGAATCTTTATTGCAAGAGCTAGAAGGCTATGCAAGAGAGTTAGTTCCATTTATAACAGATACTACAACTATGTTGTGGGAGGCATTAGATAGAGGCGAGAAAATATTGTGCGAGGGTGCACAAGGGAGTATGCTAGATGTTGATTTTGGGACATATCCGTTTGTAACTAGCTCTAATACAATAGCCGCAGGTGCATGTAGTGGCACAGGTATAGCTCCTAGATATTTAGGCGATGTAATAGGCATTATGAAAGCATATTGCACGAGGGTTGGAAATGGACCTTTCCCAACAGAAGAGATTGGAGAAATGGGAGAATATTTAAGAGAGAAAGGAGGCGAGTTTGGAGTAACGACAGGCAGAGCTAGAAGATGTGGTTGGTTAGATGCTATGCTTGTTAGATATGCATGCAAATTAAATGGTGTAAATAAACTTGCTGTAATGAAGCTTGATGTATTGGATGGGCTAGATACGATTAAAGTATGCGTTGGATATGAAGATGATAAAGGAAATAAGTTAGAATCTTGCCTTGATGATTTGGGTCTTGCAAAGCCAATATATAGAGAGTTTAAAGGGTGGGATAAAACCGCTGGAATCAGGGAGTTTGAATTCCTTCCAAAAGAGGCACAAGAATATATCTTAGAGTTAGAGAAGATAATCGGTGTAAAAATAGAGATGATATCAACTAGCCCAGATAGGCTTGATACAATCATTAGATGAAGACAAAATTTACTCCACTAGTGCTACTTTGTAAAAATAAAGTAGATGAAGCAGAGAGAATGCTTCAGCAAAATGCAGCAGAGATAAATGCAAAACAAGCAGAGATAGATTCTGCTGTTAGAGAATTTGCGGCTTGGAGTTTAAATGAGCCAACAAGTGGGCTTTATCAAGAGCATTTAACATTTTCTTATCACAAAGATGAATATAGATCTCTAATAGATAGAAAGGTTATGGAATTAGCACAGCTAAAACAACAAAGAGTTGAGCTTCAAGAGTATTTTAGAGTGCAAAATATGGAATACGAAAAAGCAAAATATTTAGAAGGGCTTGAGATAAAGAAGAATCTAGATAGACTAAAGAGAAAAGAAAGTATCGATATGGATGAAATATCAGTAATGTTACATAATGCAAAATGAGGTGTTTTATGAGGGTTTTTAGTTTTTTTATTTTTTCTTTTGTTGTTTTTGCGCAAGAGGGTAGAAATGTGGTTGATTGTAATATCATATTTGAGCAACGCAAAGATGAGATTTTAAAAGAATTAGAAAAAATAGATGAGCAACAACAAGCATTGCAGGCCTTGCAAAGTGCTACTCAAAGTGTGCTAGATCAAAAAGATGCTGATTTAAAAAAGAGGGAAGCAGAAGTTAGCAATCAAAAAAAGGAAATAGAAGAAAAAGAACAAAGAATTGCTAGTTTGCTAAAGAAAAATGAAGAGATTTTAAAGCAAATACAAAATGCGACAGGAAGCAAACTAAATGATACTTATTCTAGTATGAAAGATTCAAAATCTGCTGCTATTTTGGAGAATTTGCCAGAAAGTGAGGCAGCACAGATACTCTTTGGGCTAGATACAAAAGTAATGAGCAAAATACTTTCCAAGATGAATCCACAAAAAGCGGCAACTCTTACTCAAATAATCCAAAAAGGACCTCCTTTTGACAAGAAAGAAGAATAAAGCTTTTAGCCTACTAGAAATGGTGGCTGTGTGTTTTCTTGTGGGCTTTATTGTTTTAGTATTTATAAAAAGTGCTGAAATAAGAATAGACGCAGTAAAGATACAAGATATAAATTTGATACCAATTTGCACCAATACTTATGACAAGTGCGTGTTTGTATCAAATGTTAGAAATAATTTTTTATTTTATGATATACCATAGAGCATTTGGTTTATTTGAGATTCTAGTTTGTGTTGTTATTATTTCTATAATTGGAATTTTAGGTGCTAAGTCTTTATTGTATATTTATAAAAAATATGAAATAGAAAAAACACAATATTACAAAACCATATCTCACAAAAATGCACTTTTGCAACTTAAAAAAATACTAGATAGTGCGTATTTGGAAAGTTTGTATATAAAAGATGATAAGATAGTATTTTATGAAAAAATACAAGAGAGGCAATATTATAAAGATTCAATGCTTCCATGCTTGATTAATGTGTTTAATCCAGAATCTATCAAGCTTGCTTCCAATCTTAGTTTAGAGTTTTTAACTTTAAGAAGTGGGTTTATGCCTAATTGTAATGTGTATAATGAATCTTTAGAGGTTATTTTTGTAGGTGAGAGTTTTATCTTTCCAAATGATTTTTATAGCAATAAATTTAGAGCAAAAGTTATTAGTCTAACTCATAAGAATCTAACTAGCACCATGCCCCCATTTTTGCAAAATAGAGAAAAAATAAAGCCGTATTTGTATTTTATAAAAGATAAAACAGAAATTTTGCTACAAGATTCGCTAAAACTAGTAAGAAACAAAGAAGAATATACTATTCTTGATAAATATGATAGCTTTAATATTAGGAGGTTGGATTTTGGCTATGTAGTGGAGCTGTGTGTAGATGAGGTATGCTTTAGCGATGTATTGCATAGTGAGGTATTGTAATGAGGGCATTTGTTTTGTTGCCATTTTTGTTTTTTATTTTACTTGGTGGAATGCTTATAGCTTTGACTTTAAAATTTGAAATGTATGGTAAGCATGAAGATTCAAGTTTTTTTGCTTTATATTTTGTCTCTTTTAAAGAGAGGATCAAAGATAGCATATCAAATAATAAAATTTACTTTGAGAATGGATATGCTTTTGTCTCCTATAATGTAGAGCAATACAGATATAAGGCTGTTATTTTGGAGTTTGATTCAAAGCTTGTTGATAAAAGCGTGTATTTGGTTGATATTTTTGGAGAAGATATAAATACGCTAGAATCTTCTAGGAGAGAAGACTTTATTTTTAGCCCATAATTGTTACAATAAACAAAAAGGATATATATGGAATTTAGCAAAGAAGAGTTACAAAGATATGATAGGAATATTCTGCTTAGCGGGATAGGTATAGAGGGTCAGAAAAAGCTAAGAGATTCAAAAGTTTTTGTAGTTGGAGCTGGTGGGCTTGGATCGCCGGTGTTGTATTATCTTGCAGCAGCTGGAGTTGGCCATATAGGCATATGCGATGGTGATATTGTAGAGTATAGCAACTTGCAACGACAAATATTGCATAATACAAATGACATAAATAAAAACAAAGCACAATCTGCAAAAGAAAAACTCCAAGCATTAAACCCGCATATAAAAATAGATATTGTTATAGAAAGGCTAAGTGTTACAAATGCAATTAATATAATTAGTGAATATGATTTGGTTATTGAATCTTGTGATGCATTTTCTTCGAAATTTTTGATAAATGATGCGTGTGTATTGGCTAATAAGATTTTAATAAGGGCTAGTGCATTGCATTTTTGCGGACAGGCTATGAGTATCAAGCCTAGAGTTAGTGCTTGTTATGCTTGTCTGTTTGATGCACCACCAAAGGGAGAAGTGCCAACTGGAGCTAGTGTTGGGATATTAGGTAGTGTCGCTGGAATGTTTGGTTGCATAGAAGCTAATGAAGCAATCAAAATAATCACAGGAGTTGGCACACCACTTTTTAACCAAATACTAAGTTGTGATATAAGGGATATGGAGTTTAGAAAAATTGAAGTAAAAAGAAATATGAATTGTAGGGTATGTGGCAATAGTGGAATTACACAATTAGATTTTGATTTGTATTAATATTGCAATAGAGCAAAGAGTAATTCTGTATTTTTAGATGAGCTTAAGCTCTAAATTTATCGTAGGAGTATAATATCCATTGCCTCTTTTAGGATATGTATCCTATGTGTGTGATTGGTGCTTGGTTCATCTCCAATTAGGATTCGTGTTTGTATATTTGCATTTAGTGCTGCTACCATATCTGTATCTTTGTCCCCTATCATATAGCTATCATAGAGTTCTAAATTTATGCCAAAGTCTTTTATTGCATTTTGTATCATTGTGCTTTTTGGCTTCCTGCAGTTGCATTGCTCTTCTTTTGTATGCGGACAGAAGTAGATTCCATCAAATGCTATATTCTCTGGCACAAAACCACTCTCTCTAAGTGGAATGGTAAGGTTTGAGATTATGCAATTTTGCATAAATGAGCTTAGAATCTCAAAGTCCTTTTGCGTAAAAATCCCTCTATTTATGCCTGATTGATTGGTTATTACAAAGCATAGAGAATCTAGCTTTTTGAGCTCTAAAAATAATTCCATGAAATGTGGTGCAAAATAGAATGTTTCAATTTTGTATCCATATGGCTCATCTTCTAAATTCACCACTCCGTCTCTATCAAAAAATACTACTTTTCTTTTTTTCATTTAGTTTAGAATCCTTAAAAATCTTTTAATTATAAGATGATAGAAAAATATGTATTTACATGCGTGAATTGTGTTTGTGTGGGATTGTTTATGGTGTGATAATATAAATGGTGCAGTGAAGATTCCAGCTAATAGGCTAAGCATAGCCTTGCTTGGATTTTTCACTACCGCTCCCTTTATAGTTTAAATGGGTTTTCTACAACTTTCTTTCTATCTACGATATAAGGTATAAGTGCCATATGTCTTGCTCTTTTGATTGCAACTTCTACTCTTTCTTGCCACTTTTTAGAGTTGCCTGTTAGCCTTCTTGGCATTATTTTATATCTTTCTGATAATGAGTGTTTTAGCATATCTACATCTTTGTAGTCTATGAATTCTATTTTTGCTTCAGTGTATCTACAATATCTCTTTGAGTATCTCTTTTTTTCTGCCATATTTTATCCTTTAAAATGGTATTTCTTCATCATTTATATCAATAACGGGCACTTCTGGTTCTTTTGTGTTTTGTCTTTGTGGATAGCTTTCTTTGTATCCATCTCCACCATAGCCATTGCTACTATAAGAGTTATCCGAACCATACTCCCCATAACCGCCACTTTGTTCGTCTTTGGAGGCTCTACCTAGCATTTGCATACTTTCAGCTGATATGGAGTGCTTACTTCTCTTAGCACCAGTGTTATCAGTCCAGCTCTCCAGCACCAAACGCCCCTCTATTAAAACTTGAGAACCTTTTTTTAAGTATTGATTTGCCACTTCTGCAGTTCTTCCAAATAGATTTACATCAATGTAGCACACTTCATCTGCTTGTGTGCCGTCTTGTTTTTTATATTTTCTATTGGTTGCTAGATTGATCTTTGATACTGCCAATCCACTTGGTGAATATCTAAGCTCAACATCACGCGTTAAATTCCCTACTAAAATGACTTTATTAAACATAAGGCTATCCTAAAGCTATTGTGCTTCTTCTTTTTTCTCTTCTTTAGCTTCTTTTAGTGGAGTTGCTTTTTTATTGTTTATGGCTCTATCCACAAGACTTTCCCAAGCTTTTTGCTCTTTTTTGCTTTGATATTTAATTACTATGAATCTCAAAATATCTTCATTTATTCTATAAAGTCTCTCAAGCTCTAAAACTAAGCTAGGGTCAGCTTTGAAGTAAATCACAAAGTAATAACCGCGTTTGTTTTTCTTAATTTCATATGCTAGATTTCTCATACCCATATCAAGTGTAGCACTAATTTCACCATTGTGATTTAGTATCGTAGCTTTGTAGAAATCTATTTTTTGGTTGATTTCTTCTTGTGTTAAAGTTGGTTTTACAATGAACATAGTCTCATAAAAACGCATATTTCTCCTTTTGGTTATCGCCCTTTTTCTCTCAAAAAGAGCAAGGTTTTAAAATAAAAGGATAAATTCTACTTTAAAATTGCTTGAATTTTTATTAATGCCCTTAAAAACCCATTAGTCTTTGTATTTCCGCTTATAGAATCATGTCTCCATGTGTTTAAAATTAAAAATATTTGCTCATATTGCATTTCATTTAATTTTGTAGCTAGGAATCTTTTTTTATCAAATATATGTTGAGGAAGCTTGTATCCAAGCACATCTTCAGAAGCCACGCTCCCGTATATTTTTGTATGACTTTGGAATAAAAATAGTTGAAAAAAATACTTTTCTATCTCTTGTATTAGCATAACTTCTTCATATCCCTTTTCTAAAAAGTGATTTAATGCCTCAAAATACGGCTTTTTATAGAGTAGCAACTCTAAAATTTCTTCACACTTTACACTTCCTAAAGAATATCCTAGCTCATCTATTGTTTGTGAGTTTATTTCTTCATCATATATGCTATATTTTCTCATCTCCGCTATGCTAAGCCCTAGATTGTTGCTTTGTTGTTCTAGTATTTTTCGTAATACAAAATCGCTAGTTTGTATATTTAGTTTCTTTGCATATTCTTTTAAAATACTCATAGATTCATTTAGGTTTGGTGCAAAAAGCCTAGCTTCAAACACCCCATTGCCTCTAAAGCTAGGTATCATTGATTTATAATCTAGTGCGTATTTTGCGGCACTTTGATTATCACTTTGATGAAATTCAAGTATCAAATATCCAGTTTCATTTTTTATTAGTGTATTTATTAGTGTATCTAGTTGTTTTTTGGGGATTTTTTTGTCTGTTTTTATCCATACTAGTGATAGCTCTCCAAACAACGACCCAGAAGAAAAGCAAGAAAGTGCAGATTCAAAGTTGAACTCACCAAAATAAAATGTATTTTTTTGACAATCTTTTGCTAATGCTTTTTGTGCGAGTTTTTCTCCATAATATTCTATTAGAAACGAATCCTCACCATATAGCATTATTGCTTTTATTTCTGTGTTTCCTGTTATTTTTGATTCTAGTTCTTTTTTTGTCATTTATATCTCTTTTTTGATTTTTTGGGTTTATTTTTTATGTTTTGCTTTATTTGTTTTGCATTTATTTTTGCTTTTTGTTTTAGATTCTTCTTGTTTTCTAGAATCTTATTTTTTATATATGTTTCATCAGTGTAATTTTGCCCTAATATTTCATTGTAGCATTCTACTATTCTTCCATAAACTTTTGCAGTTTTTAAATTTACATCTATTATTTGGATTCTTACTTTTTGATACTTCACACCCTTGCCTTTTAGGGCTATTACTCTTGCGCCAAGTAGCATTTTATGTCTTAGCGATACTAGCTGTGGCGTTTGCTCATCTATTATTATTCCATCAAAGCTTTGTGATATTTTTGTGTTTAAGAATCTAGCGAATTTTCTATCATTAAAATCCCACTCTATTTTGGCTATGTTTCTTTCTTCTTTGTTTAGATGTTCGCATAGCATTGGGAGAGATTCTTTTATTGTTATATTTTCTTCTAGTTTTATCTTTTGTTTTAAGATTCTATGTAGCACAAGATCGCTATATCTCCGAATCGGAGAAGTAAAGTGGCTATACGATTCAAACCCCAAGCCAAAATGCCCTATATTATGACTTGCATAATTTGCTTGTTGCATTGATTTTATTATTAGCTTATCTACTTCTTGTGTTAGGTTTTTTTTGTTGGCTATTTTTTGTATTTTTAGTATTGTTTTGTGCAGGTCTTTTTGGGCAGGGATTCCTTTATCCCATATCCCAAGCAATCTTAGTTCTAAAAATAAATTCTGCAAACTTTCTTTTTTTGGTGAGGCGTGGATTCTGTATATTCCTAGCTTTAGGCTTGAATCTACTTTGGTGTTTTTAGATTCTAGTAATTTGGCACTTTGTATATTTGCTAGTAGCATACATTCTTCTATTAATTGGTGGGAGGCTGTTTGTTTGCTTTGTTTGATTGATTTTAGTTCTTGGTTTTTATCTAGCTCCAATCTTGTCTCATCATTTCTAAAGTCAAACCCACTCTTTAAGCGTTTTGCCCTTAGTTTTTGTGTTGTATCCTTCAAGGATAGTAGCATATCGCAATTAGTGCCTTTTATCTTTTTGTTTGTGTCAAAAAACTCATCTACTTGATTGTATGTTAGCTTTGACTTTACTTTAATTACAGCTTCAAATAGTTCGCTATTTAATATGGATAGATTCTTTTTATGGAGTTTTATTTTCCATACCATTGCTAATCTTAGTTTGTTTTGTTGTAGTGAGCATAGTCCTTCGCTTAAGATTCGTGGTAGCATTGGTATTGATTTGTGGGGAAAGTATATGCTAAATGCCCTATGTCTTGCATCTTCATCTAGTGGAGATTCTTCTTTTACATAGTAGCTTACATCTGCGATTGCTATATATAGAGTTGATTTATCCTCTATATAGCATATAGCATCATCGTGGTCTTTTGCATCATCGGGGTCAATCACGCAAAAAGGAAGAGAGCTTAAATCCACTCTTTCTTTAAAGTCTTTTAATCTTGCTTCTTTAAAGCTTTGACTTTCAATCTCGCTATTAAGCGAAAATCCCTCATGTTTATCATATAGACTTAGAGAGATTTTCTCATCTATTTTTGGATCGCTCATAGCACCAAGTATTTCTACTATTTCTCCATTATCTTGGTTGATTTTTATAATCGTATCTTTTGGGAGAGAATCTAGAGATTTTTTACTTGCTTTTATTTTGTAGGCTAATTCATTTGGGATGCTTATTGCTATATAGTTGTTTTTGTATTTTTCTATGTAGCATATTGCGTATTTTTGCGTTGTTTGGAGTTTTGTTATTATTTTTCCCTTTTTTTTGCGGGAATTTGTTGTTATTTTTGTTAGGACTATATCATCTTTAGTGGCGTTGTTTGTGTTTGTTTTTTCTATTAGTATGTCTTGTGAGCCATTTAGTGGTATTACATATCCATAGCCTTGCTTTGTAGGGCTAAATGTCCCTATGCAGTAATCTTTGTGCAAATAGTATTTGAATTTATGCAAAATAATTGCGTTGTGTTTTTTTAGGATTTCTAAAGATTCTTCAAATACTCTTGCTAACTTTTTTTTCTTTGGGATTCCTCTCTCTAGTAGGTTTGCAAGTTCAAGCATTCCCCAAGTCCATATTTTGTATCTTTACTAAAGCTTCATTAAACAAAGCTATATCCAATTCATATTCCTCTATTAAGTCTATACATTCAGCTATTTGCTCTTGTGTAGCTATTTTGTATGGAGTAATTATAGTGTTTAGCACTCTTAGTGGATATACATATTGCTTTAGCGAATCTGGCACATCGTTTGAATATAAAAAACGCATAGTCTCTACCATTGTCTCTTCAAAATTCCAATGACTAAATAATAGCTCTAGTATTTCATATTGTGTATTACCTGCTATTTGTAGCTCTCGGTTTAAAAAGTGATCTTCATCTATTAGTGCTTTGAACTCTTTTGCTTTGCCAAGTTTTTTTATGTATTCTGATATTATCACCATTCCCATATGCATAAGCAATGAAGTTGGCATTAGTATTTCTAGTTTTTTAATCTCGTGTTTATACCATTGAAGCATGAATTTACTTTTTGTTAGAGATGTTTTAATAAATTGTTCCGTATCTAGCTTATATGGTTCTAAGTCTATTTCAAATGATGATCTTATAACGCTTGAAATTGCCAAACCTTTTATTGTTACAATTCCAAATAGGCTTATTGCCTGTGTCACTGAAGTAATTTTATGTGAGAATCCATATATTGGAGAGTTTGCACTTTTTATTATATCTGCACTTAAGAATGGATCTTCTTGGACTATATATACAACTTCTTTTATGCTTGTATCTTTTTCTAAAGATATTGATTGTAACTTTGTAATAGTGCTAGACAACGGCGGTAGAGAATTTATATCTTGCATAATTTGGCTTTCCATTAGGTTAGGTCGCCCCCCCCCCCCTATTATTTTGTGATAATTATAAATAAATAATAACATAAAATCCTAATACACAATTGCATAATGTCTAAAATATGTGATTTCTTACATACAACAAGATAAATATTTTATGTTTAAAATAAAACTATTATTTATTTATAAAATTTTAAACATTATTTTATACTTTAATAAATAAAAATTTGATTAATAAATAAATAATAATAAATAAATAATAATAAAGTAAAATATATTAGTAACCATTAAGCCTAAGTTTATTGGGTTTAATTTGGCTGATAAATAAAAAATAAGTTCTTTAATTTATAAAAATATAATTTTATTTTAAGGAATACTTATTATAATTTTAATCTCTCTCTTTAAAAATCGTAGTAGCTTTATATAGCAAACCCCACTTTGTTATGTGGGGCTACTATGGGACAAATTTATCAATCTACTAAAAATTTTTGCAAACTTCCGAATTTATCTAGCGTTATTTTACATTGTGGGCAGATTGATAATGGTTTGTCGTTGTAAAACTTAATTTGCGTTCTATGTGAATATATCCCTATAAAGAACTTCATATCATAGTTAATAATGGCGGTAAAGTCTTGGTTGTTTAGATTTATCTCGCTTTCTTTGCATTTGCATATATGCACAAATGGGTCTCCATTACTTCTAAAGAATCCTTCTTGAATCTTGCTTTGATATAGCATTATTTTTTTTGTGCTTCCATTTGGGAATGTAAAATATATGCCATCTTCATCTAGGTGCAAATCAGCAAGATTTGCCCTTATGCCACTGCTTTGTAGCATGTTTAATAGATGTTTATTTAATGAGAGTTCAAAATTACAAGCCTCTTTAAACTCTGTAAAAAACATCACTTAAACGCTCTTTCTATCAAATCGCAAATAATATGTGCCATTAATATGTGCATTTCTTGGATTCTTGG
Organism: Helicobacter ibis; assembly: GCF_027859255.1. Taxonomy (NCBI): domain Bacteria; kingdom Pseudomonadati; phylum Campylobacterota; class Epsilonproteobacteria; order Campylobacterales; family Helicobacteraceae; genus Helicobacter; species Helicobacter ibis. The sequence goes on along the minus strand of NZ_JAQHXR010000003.1, from coordinate 12,957 downwards.
TGTGTCATTGCTTGGGGATATTAATAATACATCACACAAAGATGACATCTTGCCACCACTATGTCCGCTAAAGCCTATTGTTCTTACTCCTAATTTTTTGGCTTTTTGTAGTGCGTTTATTACATTTTGACTATTTCCACTAGTTGAAATTCCCCATAATATATCTTGCTTGTTTGCTAAGCCCTCAAATTGTCTAGAAAATACAAATTCATATCCATAGTCATTGCCAATGGCAGTTAAAGCACTAGTATCAGTTGTAAGTGCAATAGCAGGGATAGATGGTCGCTCACACTTGTATCTGCCTATTAATTCTGCTGCTATATGTTGGCTATCAGCAGCACTTCCGCCATTGCCACATAGTAGAATCTTGCCACCATTTTTTAGAGATTCTATACACATTTCTGCTGCTTTTTGTATATCATCACTTAGACTTTCCATTTTGTTTGCTACTAATAAATGCTCTTTTATTTCATTTAGGATATGTTCTTTCATTGATTTCCTTTTATTTTGTTTATTATGTTTGTTGTGCTTTTTCCTTCTATGAAGTCTATTAGTTTTACTTCATTTGCAAACTCTGCTCCTACAACTTCTTTATTCTTGTAGTCTCCACCTTTTACTAGAATGTTTGGCTTTATTTGTTTTATTAGATTAAATGGAGTTTCTTCATCGAATATAATTACAAAGTCAATACATTCTAATGCACATAGCATATAAGCTCTATCTAGTTCATTATTAATTGGGCGATCATTCCCCTTTATGGCTTTAATAGAAGAATTACTATTTAGCCCTACAATTAGCACATCTCCTAGCTTTTTTGCTTCATTTAGGTAGCTAATATGTCCTATGTGCAGTATATCAAAGCAACCATTTGTAAAAACAATCTTTAGATTTGTTAGCTTGGTTAGAGATTCTAAAAAATTATCAAAATCATCTTTTGTAATTAGTTTGTTTTGTGGGTTTATTGGTTTTTTTCTTTGCACTATTTTGTGGAAATTTGATAAGAATTTCGCGCCATCTTGGCTAAATGCTTCCATAAATTTAGTGCTAACAAGTGAGCTATCAAGCAAATCATTATCATATAGATATGTAAAAATATCCTTTTTGTTTGTAGCAACAGAGCCAACTTTGCTAACAACAACAGCAGCAGCAGCATTTGCAAAATATATGCTAGGGAGAATCTCTTCCTTTTGTGATAGCATGAAAGCTAAAGAGGCAATAACCGTATCTCCAGCACCCGTTACATCAAAGACTTCTCTAGCAATTGTTGGCACTTTTATAAGCTTTGAATCTTGCAAAATAGCAATCCCATCTTCGCTAAGAGTAATTAATGAGTATTCTAAGTTGCAAGTATTTTTTAGTTTCTCTAAGGCTTGTAGTAGAGATTCATCATCTATTATATTTATTCCTGTGGCTTCTATGGCTTCTTTTTTATTTGGTGTTAGAAGTGTTGAATCTTTGTATTTTGAGTAGTCATGTCCCTTTGGGTCTATTAGTATTTTTAGATTCTTTTGTTTTGCTAGTTGTATTAAGCTTTGTGTTAGTTTTGTGCTTAGCACACCTTTTTGATAGTCAGATAGCACAATGCAGTCTATTTTATCTATCATAGTTGTTGTAAAGTCTAAGATGAATTTTTCTCCATCATTGCTTATTTGGCTTTTGTCTTCTTTATCTACTCTTATTACTTGTTGGTTTGAGGCTATGATTCTTGATTTTTGTGTTGTTGGGCGATTTTTGTTTGTGTAGATTCCACTTGTGTTTATGTTTAGAGATTCTAGTCTATTTTTTAGTTTAGCACCTGCATCATCATCGCCTATCATTCCGCATATAAACACATCTGCACCAAGTGAGATTAGATTATTTGCTACATTGCATGCTCCGCCTAAACTTAGTGTTTCTTTGTTTATGCTTACTACTTGCACTGGTGCTTCAGGTGAGATTCTTTGGCATTCTCCCCACACATAGTGGTCTAATATCAAATCTCCAACGACTAAAATTTTTGGATTCAAAACTCGCCTTTGTCTGCAATTTCTTTTATGCTTTTTGCATATTCTTTTATTCCATCTTCTAGCTTATATCTTGGATTGTATCCTAGTGCTTCTTTGGTTGGCTCTATGTCCGCATGTGTATGGTTTTGGAAGAATTTATAAGGATTGTCAAAATATTCTACTTCAAATTCTCCAAATTCATTTTGCAGACATTTTACAATATCATTAAAGCTTCTAGATTCTCCGCTTCCTACATTATATACGCCACTTTTGCCACTTATAGCTTTTATGTTTGCCATTACTACATCTTGCACATAGACAAAATCTCTTTTTTGTTCGCCCATTTTAAATAATCTTACTTTTTTGTTCTTTAGTGCTTGGATTCCTAGTTGCAATATCATTGAAGCGGTTTTGCCTTTATAAAGCTCATTTTCTCCATATACATTAAAATACCTTAAGCCAACTATATGCTCTGGATTTTCTTTTAAAAATTTATATGTTAATTTGTCCATGCAAAGCTTTGAAAATCCATAGACATTTTCTGGAATCTCTCCTTGTCCTACTATGTTTGGTGCTTGAGTGTTTCCGTAAGTTCCAGCACTTGATGCATATATCATCTTTGCTCCATGTCTTAGAGACATTTCTAGTAGATCTTTATAGGCATTTACATTTGCTCTTAATATTGCATCTTGGTCTATAACCGTGGTATCAGAGATTGCGGCTTCATGGAATATGTAATCAAACTTTATTTTATCAATCCTTGCTAAGTCATCTTTATTTGTAATATCCCCAACTATTACTTCCCCATTGAAATCTAAGAGGTTTTTAAAATGTCCTAGTGATTTAAAATTTCCATTGCTAAATGTCTTTTCACTTCTAAAGCTATCAAAAACTATAACTTCAGCATTTGGGTGGAATTTCTGAAAATACATTGCAAGGTTTGATCCTATAAAACCAGCCCCACCTGTTATTAGAATCTTTTTATTGTTTAGGCTTTCATCTGTATATTTCATTGTTTTTCCTTGCAAATTGTTCAATCTATTATTCCTAAGTTTTTAAAGATACCTATTTTTTGTTTAAACTCGTTAGCCATTTGTGTTATTTCTTTTTTGATTTCTGAATCGGTTGTTAGTGTTTTTCCATCTTTAATTGGTTTTGAATCTAGCTCTTTTAGTTTTTCTATTGTTCTTGTTATTAGATTATTTTCAGCCGTTATTCCTTGCATGTAAAATCCAAGCATGAATCTATGCAGATCGTTAATTGCGATTGCAGAGCATGTTACAGGAGAAGCTATGTATGAAGCACTTAGGATTGATTTTTCTTTGTTTTTAATTATGTTTTGATTGTATATTTTGGTTCTATTTTTTATAGTATCACTTATGGTTTGTGCGGGCGATACTATTCCTTGTTGCATTAATATCGCTAAAATACTCATCAATTCTTGGAATTGTAATTTGCATTTTTCGCTAATCTCCCAACCGGTTTTTGAAGTATAATTTTTAGATTCTAGATATTCTAAAACGCTATCATATTTTTCTCTCTTTAATGTCCCTTCCCCGAGTACGAATTGCATTTTGGTAGAAAATTTTTCCTTTTGTTCTACTAATGCAAATTTTGTATTTAATAGTTTTGTTTTTGCTGTATTATGGTTAGTGTATGCTACTCCTTTACAATATATGTCTTTTCTAAACTGTCTATTCAAACAAAAATCTTTTAGTTGTTCTTGGAATATTTTATCTTTTATATTGCTTAGATAGCTTACCCATTCGGGTCTTAAAGTCCATTCGTTAAAGTGCTCTAATATCTCACCCATAGTTATATAGCTACACTTTGCCATATCTTGCATTCTTTCTGCTATCTCATGGAAATAAAAAATATCCCAAGTAGAATTTAGATATTCGTGTCCTAAGTACTTATGGTTATTGCTCTGAGTGAGTTGTGTGACCAATGATTGCGCTATTTGATTGCCTTGAAAATACATAGGATTTGTTTCCATAAATTCCTTTAAGAAGTTTGCAGAATTTGCAATAGATTCGTGTGCACCTGTGCTTGCATTTGTATAATGTCTATTATGCATTCTAAAAATTTCTCTCAACGCCATTTTGGATGACCAACCTGGCATACAATTGTAGCTATTATAAACGATACCACCAGGCTTTAGGAATTTTCTTATTATTTCTAGTATTATGTCTTGGTTTTCTCTTGATATCCATGAGAAAATACCATGAAATACAATGTAGTCAAATTCTAGCCTAGTTTTATTTAGTCTTTCTAATAATTCCTCAAAACTATCATTGTATAGAGTAATATTATCAAGTCCATTAGCATAAATGTTGGCTTTATGTGTGTGGGTTGGAGTAAAATCGGTCCCATAGAATATACCATTATTTGTTGCTGCATTCAGCGTTATGCTAATTCCCATTCCGTAGCCAAGCTCAAGGTAGCTAAAGCCATCTTTTGGTGTTATATCATGTTCATTTCCAACTTCAACTCCAGCTAACGCTAGATTTAAGTTAATCATCATAGGACTAATTTCTTTATAATATCCCTCTGTATATTCGGTATTTGTAAAATATCCATCGCTCCAAGATTCCATGCTATTTTCCTTGTAAAGTATAGTTTGCAAAATTGTAACTAAAAATATTGAATATTTTTAGTTAATTTTGTTATTGTAGGATTGAAGGCTTTTGTGCTAATTATTACTAGGTCTCCTATTTTTAGCTCTTTTGCTTCATTTTTTGTTATGCTTAATTTTATTATGTCATTTCCGGTTAGAATGCTAACTATACAAAAAATCCCATTTTCTGTTATATTAAGCACATTTCCACTTTGTCTAACTTTGCCACTTGGAATCCCGCGTAAAAACACTTCATTAGCAGTTCCACTTTTTATAACCTTTCCATTTTGCATATGTAATACATGGCTTGATAGAGAAAATACCTCACTAAAGTTATGGCTAACTAAAAAGGTGCTAAGAGAAAAGTGTCTATGTATCTTTAATAATTCCTCTCTTAACTTTACATTCATCTCTATATCCAACGCACTAAATGGCTCATCAAGTAGTAGAATCTTTGGTTTTCTAATTACTGCTCTAGCTAGTGCTACTCTTTGTTGTTGTCCTCCGCTTAGCATATTTGGCTTTAGTTTTTGCAGGTTTGTTAACTCTGTTATTTCTAGTATTTCATCGATTTGTTCTTTTGCTTGTATCTTGCTTGTTTGCTTTGGTATTGCAAAGGCTAGATTCTCCCTTATAGACATATTTGGGAAGAGTGCATAGTCTTGAAATACGAATCCTATTTGTCTATTTTGCGGTTTTAGGTTTATGTTTTTTTGCGTATCTAGCCATATTTCATCTTCTACTTTAATTAAGCCAACTTCTGGGGTTAAAAGTCCGGCTAGAATCTTTAGTATAGTTGTCTTGCCAGCACCTGATTTTCCAAATATAGTTGTTAGTTCATTTTTGTTTATTTTGCAATCTATATCTAACAGTAAATCTCCATTTGCACTTATTAGATTCTTCTTAAATTTGAGTTCTATCATAGTTTGTCTTTTTTGTTTAGATAAAATGTAAGGAGCAAGATAGAAAATGTAACTAGAAACAAAGTTAGTGCGTATTTATGTGCTAGTGCATAGTTTAGAGATTCTACTTCATCATAGATTGCAATACTAGCAACCCTAGTTACTCCTTCTATGTTTCCACCTATCATCATTATGACGCCAAATTCTCCTATGGTATGGGCAAATGTAACTACAATTCCAACTATGATCGAGTTTTTGATATTTGGGATTAGTACTTTAAAGAATATCTCAATCCTACTTTTACCAAGTGTTAGTGCTGCTTCATATAGTGATTTTGGCAAACTTGCGAAACCAGCTTGAATCGGATTTATCATAAATGGCATTGAGAAAATAATAGAGGCCAAAATTACACCTTCAAAGCTAAAGACGAACTTTATATCAAAATATTCTAATAAAAATGCTCCTAAGAAATTTTGTGGGCTAAAGGCAATTAGTAAATAAAAGCCAAGCACACTAGGAGGCAATACAAGTGGCATTGAGACTATGGTTTCTAAAATCGGCGTTATTTTGCTTTTATAAAATGCCAAAAAATATCCCAATGGTAACGCAATGCAAAGTAATATAGCAGTTGTGATTATGGATACTTTGAAAGTTAAAAGCATGGTTTGTAAAAAAGATTCCATATCTCTACTCTATTATCATTATTTCACTCTCTAAAATATGCCACACTACTTTTTCTCCCTCTTTAAAGTTGGAATCTATATTGGTAATTGCCTCTATTTGTAAGTTATTACTTTTTAGCTTTAGCTTTAAAAACATGGAATCTTGCTCACAAGATTCCACATTTGCAACGAAAATATTGTTAGCTCCTTGTATATTTCTTGCTACTAAGATATTGCTTTCTTTAAAGGCTAGTGTGATTATATCTCCTATTTTTCGAGATTCTAAAAGTATTATAGAAAATATCAGTCCATTTGCATTTGCAATTATGCGAGAAATATCTCCACTAGTCTTAGAATCTATAACTTTTGCTTGTATTTTATTCAACGCTATAACCAAATTTTATAAATTTTTCTTTTGCGTCTTTACTTAAAATATAGTCTTTAAATTCATTTGCTAGTTTAGAATCTTTACCAAAATTTGGAATTATTAGTGCTTGTTCTATTGGCTTGTATAGCTTTTCATCGATTGCTACAAAGCTCATAGCAGGAGTATTAATCCCGCCTTCACCAAGCATTGATAGTGCAGTAAAGCCTACTTCTGCATTGTTTGATTCTACATAAGTTGTAGCAGTACCTATGCTCTCACCAGTTACAAATTTATCTTTTACATCTTTTAGCATATTTGTAGATTCTAGTGCTTCCATGCTTGCTCTTCCATATGGTGCTAGTTTTGGGTTTGGTATTGAAATATGCTTTATGTTTTTGTTTAAAATATCTTCAAATTTTGTAATTTTGAAGCTTTTATTATTGCTCCATAGCACTAATTTGCCTTTAGCATATACTTCTTCTTTGTTTGGTGCTAGATTTTCTTTAAATAATTTTGCAGGATAGTCTGTATCTGCTGATACAAACAAATGCACAGGTGCTCCATTTTGAATCTGTGCGAAAGCCTTGCCACTTGAAATGTAAGAAATTTCTATTTTATCATTTGGTCTGTTTTTTAAAAAGTCATTTTTTATATCTTCTAGCACATATTTTAGCGAAGCTGCACCTAGCACCCTAATATCTTCTGCATTAGCATTAATGCTTAAGCAGATTCCAGCAATTACGCTTATTGTTAGTTTTTTGATTACATTTTTCATCTTTTCTCCTTTAAATTCCTAAAATTACATTATTAGCCTTAAAGCCAAACCAAACTTTATCTCCGATGTTTAGCTTTATTGAATCTTGTGAGGATTCTGTTATTATCGCACTTAACCTCTCACCATTGCTATTTATCTCTACTTGACAATTTATAGCACCATTAATTATGTTTGTTACCTCGCCTTCGATGCAGTTTTTCATTGAGATTTTGCTTGGCTTTTCATCAAAGACTACAATCCAATTTGCCTTTATTAGTGCATAGCATTTCATGCCCACTTTTAGCCCTAGCTCATCTAATGAACTCATCGTTATTATGCTACTAATTGTTAAATTGTTTCGCGTTTTTAATATTACTTCAGCATTTACTTTTCCGGTTTTAATTTCGATTATCTCGCCTTGTAGTTGATTTCTAGCGCTAGTTTTCATCGTTACGCTCCTAAAATGTAGTGGATTTTCTATTGTAGAATCTTCTAAAGATTCTAAGTCGTTTTTAAACACATTAAGTAATGCTTCATTGAGCCTTTCCATTTGTCGGAATATTTTTATAAGTTTGAGACCTTTTTGTGTGAGTTTTGCTCCGCCGCCACTTTTACCTCCCCTTACTACACATACCAAAGGCTCTTTTGATAGCTTATTTATGCTATCTATACTATCCCATGCGGCTTTGTAGCTCATTTTCATAGTTTTGGCAGCTTGTGAAATTGAGCCACTTTTGTCTATTAACTCTAGTAGCTCAACTTTGCCATGCCCTAAGAAGTTTTTGCCTTGTTCTTTAATCCAAAATCTTCCTTCTACTTCCATAAATCAATCATTCCTTAACTTTAGTGTTCTACCAAAGTATATAAATTTATATATTGCTTGTCAAGCGTTAAAACATGATATAATCAAAAATTGTTAAAAATAAATACATCTTAAGGAATCTTATGACCATTATTTCGCATGAGAGCCAAGAAGTTCTAGTAGATGGGATAAAGGCTTCTAGCTTGGAAAATCTGACTTTGAGCATAGAGCATGCGTTGTTATCTAATGATATTGAACCGCAAAGAATCTTTTTTCTAAAAGTGCCAGAGACTTTTAAGAAGTTCCTTTATAGCAAGGATTGGTATTGGAATGGAAGAAAACTTGTAGTTTATAAAGATGATTTTTAGGATATTTAAGTGAAGACTTTAACTTTAGCAAATATCTATGAAATACAGGGTCATAGGCATGAAGCAGCAGAAATCTACAAAGAAATACTAAAAGAAAATCCAGATAATGTTGAAGCTAGAATCGCATTACATAGGCTAACAAGCAATAGAAAGAGATATGGCAAGGCAAATTCTGATATGTTAGATTTATTTATAAAGATGGATAGCAAGGTAGAGTTTAATGAGTTTGAAAGGTGGTTATTGCAGTTATGGAATTAAAAGAAGCGATTTTACAGACATTAGCAGAAATAGATACAAAGGGTGATTATTCACAAGATAGTGATAATATAGACGGAAAACCAGAGCGAGACGCACTGCTAGATATAATACCTAGTGATGATTTTGATGAGATTCCACAGATAGAGAGTGCATATAAGCGAAAAATAGAAAAATTAAACTATAAAAATGCTGATGAGTTGAAGGAATTATTAGAAAAATATTACTTAGAAGAAGAAAAGTTTTTAGAATCTCTGCAAGATAGAATCTTAGTGTTATTTGAAGGATTGCAATCTCCAAATAATAGAAATATAGAGGCAAAATTAGACATGGTACTTAATTTCTTAGAATTTACCCTAGCAATAATTGATGAAAGAAAAAGTGCAAAATGAAAAAATTATTATTTACTATCTATTTACTTTATGGATTTATAATTTCAGTATCTCAAATGAGTGATTTGAGATACAAGCAAAAGCTTGTTTTTATAAAAGATGTTTTTCATCCGCTCCTCCTTTGTTTAAGGAAGATTAGTGCGAGTAAGTTCTTTGAAATTATCAATCTAGCAGGTGTTATTCCTAATAAAATAACCCCCCCTAAAATACCCAATCCTCCTTTTTCTTAAATAGGAATACGCCATGCTAGAAATATTGATGATAGAAGATGATTTAGAGTTAGCTGCAATCCTTGCTGAATACTTGAAAGCTCATGATATTAATGTAGTAAATTATGATGAGCCCTATACGGGTATGAGTGCAATAAACGCTCAACATTTTGACCTCCTTCTTTTAGATCTAACACTCCCAAATTTAGATGGGCTTGAAGTATGCAGAAGGGTAGCTAAAGAAAAACAACTACCAATTATAATTACCTCCGCAAGAAATGATGTTGATGATAGAGTTTTAGGACTAGAGTATGGTGCTGATGACTATCTGCCAAAACCATATGACCCAAAAGAGCTTGTAGCTAGGATATATAGTGTCCTTAGAAGATATAATAAAAACATTAAGCAAGATGAAAATCAAGTGTCAATTTTGCCATTTAAGTTAAACAAGGATAGCAGAGAAATATATTTGCATGATACTTTGCTTCCTTTAACCAAAGCAGAGTATGAAATCCTTAGCTTCATGTTGGAGAATAAAGATAAAGCACTAACTAGAGATGCAATAGCAATGAATGCAGATTCTATAAATCCAGATTCTGGAAATAAAAGTATAGATGTAATAATAGGCAGACTTAGAGCAAAAATAGAAAAAAATGGTCAAAAGTATATACATTCAATACGGGGCATAGGATATAAGCTACAAATAAAAGGCGATACGGACTAGGTAATGTTTAAAACATCTATATTTATAAAAATTACAATCTTATTTGTAGTTGCTATCTTTTTTTTGGGTGCTTCTTCGTATTACTTCATAAGAGAAGAGATTAATAATGAAATGCTAAATAATCAACTAAAATACAATCAATTTTTAGCAACCATAAACCAGCTTGTAAGATTTGGCGGAAATATAGACTTGATAGAAAAGTATTTGCATGAGTTGGATTTAAATGAGATTAATGATTCTGATATTTTAAGAAAATTTTCTCATCATTTAGCTAACAATTTAGAATATGGAGTATATGCAAAAATAATCAAAGATGATCATGCAGTATATTTATTGTTACAAACGCCTACTTCATGGAGTTTGTATGGCGATTTTCATACAACGAAATTGCTAAATTATTATATATTAACCTTTGTTGGATTTTTTGTTGTAGTTTTTTTGTTTGGCCTTGTTATAAAGAGTATCTTGCCACTTAAAATATTGCGACGAGAGATAAGAAAGTTTGCCAATGGTGATACAAATATATCAATACCAATTAAGCAGTATGATGAGATTGGTGAAGTTGCAGATGAATTTAATCATGCAGTAGAAAAGATAAATGCATTAAATAATTCGCGGAAACTATTTTTAAGAGCAATAATGCATGAGCTAAAAACTCCAATTACAAAGGGCAGAATCACCGCAGAAATGTTAGAAGATTCTGTGTATAAAGATAGACTTTGTTCGGTATTTATTCGTTTGAATTCTCTAATTGATGAGTTTGCCAATATAGAAAAACTAAGCTCAAAAAACCATGCATTAAACAAACATAGTTACTATTTAAGTGAAATTTTGGATAAAGTTTTTTCTATGTTGCTTTTAGATTCTCAACAAGTTAGAGAATACTTTATTTTGCCAGAAGATGAATATTTGTTGTATGTTGATTTTGAGATGATTAGCTTAGCTGTTAAGAATCTTTTGGATAATGCTTTAAAATATAAGACACATGGGAGAGTAGAAATTATCGTCAATGATAGAGATGTGTTGATTAAAAATTATGGAATAGAACTAAAGGGAGATTTTAAGGATTATTCTAAGCCTTTTTTTAAGCAAGATTCAAATCCTAGTGGCGGTTTTGGCTTGGGTATATATATTGTAAATAGCACGTTAGAAAGCCAAGAATTAAAGCTAGAATATAAACATAGCAATGGATATAATATATTTACAATCAAGCAAGTTGTTCAAAACTTTTGCAGAAAGGAAAAAGATGTTTAAGCGATTAAGAAGAATGAGACTAAACCCTATTGTGCGAGATATGGTAGAAGAAACTTCGTTACATATAAAAGATTTTATTTATCCTATTTTTGTTGTGCTTGGGAATAATATTAAAAACACAATAGAATCCATGCCGGGCGTTTATCAGCTAAGCATTGATGAGGTTTTGAGAGAATGTGGAGAGTTGCAAGGTTTGGGGATAAATTCCATAATTCTTTTTGGGATTCCAAATATAAAAGATAGCATAGGAAGTGAAGCATTAGATGATGAAGGCATAGTTGCAAAAGCTGTGCGAGAGATAAAGAAGAACTTCCCAAATATGCTTGTTTGTGTTGATTTGTGCTTTTGTGAATATACAGACCATGGGCATTGTGGAATCTTAAATCCAAAACTAAATAGCGTAGATAATGACTTAACCTTGGAAATATTGGACAAACAAGCCTTGATACTAGCACAAAGCGGTGCAGATATAATTGCTCCAAGTGGTGCTATGGATGGCATGATATATTCTTTAAGAAAAGCACTTGATGAAGGTGGATTTAGTCATTTGCCTATAATGAGCTATTCTACAAAGTTTGCTAGTGGATATTATGGTCCATTTAGAGATGTAGCACAAAGCACACCTAGCTTTGGTGATAGAAAGAGTTATCAGCAAAACCCAGCTAACAGAAGAGAGGCCATATTAGAATCAATCGAAGATGATGCACAAGGTGCAGATATTTTGATGGTAAAACCTGCCTTAGCGTATCTTGATATTGTAAGGGACATTAGAGAAAGGACGCTACTTCCGTTAGCTGTGTATAATGTAAGCGGAGAGTATGCAATGCTAAAATTTGCACAAAAAGCTGGGATTATTGATTATAATAGAGTGTTATTAGAGACTATGGTTGGCTTTAAGAGGGCAGGAGCAGATATTATAATTAGCTATCATGCTAAAGAGGTTGCTATGCTTTTAAGGAGTGAATTATGATTCGGATATTTTCTGTATTAGCGTTTTTTATTTTTTTATTATCTGGGTGTGCGACAAACCAAGTGCAAAGCAATGTGAGTATGACAAATAGTATATTCATTGATCCTGTGCATATGAATGATAGAGTGATTTTTATTTCTGTTAGCAATACAAGTGGCGAATATGTGAATCTAAAACCAAAGCTTGTAAAAAGCCTCGAAAATATGGGCTATCTTGTAACTAACAATCCAAATGAGGCAGTATTTATTTTGCAGACAAATATTTTGTATTGCAATGTAAAAAGAGAGGAAAATACTGCAGATGGTGCGATCATTGGCGGTGCGATTGGTGCTGGTATTGGTGGATATAATAGCGGTGCTACTGGTGCGGTTCTTAGTGGATTAGCTGGTGCTACACTTGGTGCGTTGCTTGGACATGCTTCAGAGGATACTATAATACAAATGCAAGTTGATGTTAGTATAAAGCAAATAAATAACTATGGGCATTATACACAAAGGCAAACAACCATGATAGCCGAAGCTTCAAGGCGTAATCTACAATTAGGTGAGATAGTAAATATGCTAGAAGATAGAATCTCTTCACAAATAAGTGGAATTTTTAGGGAGTAATTTCAACCTCCCTTAAGCTTCTTTCGTTATACTTTCATTCCTTTTTTGTTGATTTTTCTTTATGAGCTTTCAATAATAAAGAGGTGTT